>JACQGT010000554.1 GCA_016199425.1 Chloroflexota bacterium | reverse complement strand
TCAATAGTGACCCCGAAATAGCCACTGTCCCGCAGACAGCAGAGCCGGAAAAGCTGTACCAACCGCCAGCCGTGGAGGCTGGCTACAAGGTGACGCCGCCGATTTTGGTCTATGCGCCGCCGATGGATCTGACGGAGGTCAGCCTGGACGAGCTGGCCTCGTCGCCGGTGATCTACAACCGGGAACTCTCCTGGCTGGATTTTAACTGGCGTGTGTTGGAAGAGGCGCTGGACGAGCGCAACCCCCTGCTGGAACGGATACGCTTTCTGGCCATCACCGCCAGCAATCTGGACGAGTTCTTCCGCAAACGGGTGGGCGGGCTGAAACGCCAACAGGCCGCGGGTGTGGCCAATCTGAATCTGCTGGGCTGGACGCCGGACTATCAGATCCGCCTGATCTCCCAGGCTGTCCATGAAATGATGGCCTGCCAGAGCAGGGTGCTTTTGAATGAATTGCTGCCCGCACTGAAAGCCGAGGGGATGGCGCTGGTCGATTATGGGGAGTTGAGCGAAGATCAGCAGGCCCAGATGCAGGGCTTTTTTCACCGGGAAATCTACCCGATTCTCACCCCCCTGGCCGTGGACCCCGGACACCCCTTCCCCTTTATCAGCAACCTGAGCCTGAATCTGGCTGTGGAGCTGCGTGATCCTCTGACAGAAGAGACCCGCTTTGCCCGGGTGAAGATTCCCCCCATCCGCGCCCGCTGGGTCACAGTCGAAAATTCGTTCCAGTTTGTACCTTTGGAACAGGTGGTGATCCACAATTTGGCTGCGCTTTTTGATGGAATGGAGATTGTAGCGGCCCATCCCTTCCGGGTGACGCGCAACGCGGATCTGGCCCGCAACGAGGAGGAAGCCGACGACCTGCTGGATATGATCAGCGATGAACTGCGCGAGCGCCGCTTCGCCCCTATCGTGCGGGTGGAAGTGACCGACACAATGCCCGAATATGTGCGTTCCCTGCTCTTGCAGGAGATGGGGCTGTACCAGACGGATATGTACACCACCCGGGGCCCCCTCGGTCTGGCCGACCTCTTCCCCCTGGCCGATGTGAACCTGCCCCATCTGAAATTTGAGCCGTGGACGCCCCAAACCCACACGGCAATGACGGGATTGAGCCGCAAATCGCGCCCAGGCGACATCTTCGCCATCATCCGCAAAGGCGATGTGCTGGTCCACCACCCCTATCACAGCTTCGCCACCAGCACCCAGTTTTTTGTAGAGGCTGCGGCCCGGGACCCGCAGGTGCTTGCCATCAAACAGACGCTCTACCGCACCAGCGCGGATTCGCCGGTTGTCAAGGCACTGATCCAGGCCGCGGAGCGTGGCAAGCAGGTGGCTGTGCTGGTGGAGCTAAAGGCCCGTTTTGACGAGGAGCGCAACATCGAGTGGGCGCGCACGCTGGAGGATGCGGGCGTACACGTGGCCTATGGGCTGGTGGGGCTGAAGACTCACACAAAAACGACGCTGGTGGTGCGGGAAGAGGAGAATGAACTGCGGGCCTACGCCCACATCGGCACAGGCAACTATAACCCCAAAACGGCCACCCTTTACACCGATTTCGGCTTCTTCACCTGTCGCCCGGATATCGGCGCGGACCTGATGGACCTATTCAACTTTCTCACTGGGTATAGCCGCCAGCAGCACTACCGCAAGCTGTTGGTGGCCCCGGTCAATATGCGCCAACATTTTTTGGAGATGATCGATACGGAGATTGCCAATGCGCTGGCGGGCCGTCCCGCGCGCATCGTTGCCAAGATGAACGCTCTGGACGATCCGCCCATCGTCGCCAAACTCTACGAAGCCAGCCAGGCCGGTGTGCCCATCCAACTGATTGTGCGGGGCAACTGTCGCCTGCGCCCTGGCCTGCCAGGAATCAGCGAGAATATTCAGGTGATCAGCATCATCGGGCGTTTCCTGGAACACCACCGGATTTTCTATTTTGAAAATGGGGGGGATCCTCGTTACTTGATGGGCAGCGCAGATTGGATGACCCGCAACCTCTCCGACCGGGTGGAAGCGATTATGCCCGTCGAAGAACCACTTTTGCAGCAGCAGTTGCAGGTGGTATTGGACACCTGTCTGCAAGACCGGCGGCAGGGCTGGGAGATGCTGCCCGATAGCCGTTACCGGCGGCGCTGTGGGGACGCAGCCGAGGGAGTGGCGGCCATCGGCACCCACCTGGCGCTGATGGCCTTGACCCGACAGAGTGGCGATTAGCGATTGGAGATTGGGGACTGGGGACTGGCGAATCTGTCCCTGATCGCTAATCGCTAATCGCCAGTCCCCGTTCGCACTCAGAGCATATCTTCCACCGCGGCCCGCTCCTCCAGCAGTTCCTCGCCCGTGGCCTGAATCTTCGAGCGGTCAAATTCGCTCAATTCCAGCCCCTGCACCACCCGATAGACCCCATTTTCGACGGTGACCGGATAGCTGAAGATCGTCCCGGCAGGTGATCCGTACTCGCCTGTGCTGGGAATTGCCATACTCACCCAATCGTCGGGAGCTGTGCCCCTGTGCCAGGTCTGCGCGTGGTTGATGGCCGCGTTGGCTGCGCTGGCCGCGCTGCTGGACCCCCGGGCCGCGATGACCGCCGCGCCCCGCTTCTGCACACTGGGGATAAAGTCATTTTTGATCCAGGCGTCGTCGTTGATGACCGCCGCGGCGGGCTGTCCGTCAATGCGGGCGTGGAAGGCGTCGGGGTATTGGGTGGCGCTGTGGTTGCCCCAAATGGTGACATTCGTCACTGCGGAGACGGGCCGGCCACTCTTCTGGGCCAGTTGGCTCACGGCCCGGTTGTGGTCCAGCCGGGTCATGGCGGTGAAGCGCTCGTTGGGAATGTCCGGCGCGTTGCGCATGGCGATCAGACAATTGGTGTTGGCCGGATTGCCGACAACCACCACCCGCACATCGTCGGCTGCGTTGTCGTTGAGCGCCTTACCCTGGCCCACAAAAATTTTGCCGTTGGCGCTGAGCAGGTCTTTGCGTTCCATACCCGGCCCGCGCGGACGCGCGCCCATCAGCAGCGCCCAATTGACCCCGTCAAAGGCTTTGTTGGGGTCGTCGGTGGCAACGACGGTATGGAGCAGGGGAAAGGCGCAGTCGTCCAACTCCATTACAACGCCATCCAGCGCGCCCAGCGCGGGGGTGATTTCCAGCAGATGGAGGCTGACCGGCTGGTCGGGGCCAAAGAGATCGCCATTGGCGATGCGAAAAAGCAGTGCGTATCCGATGTTGCCGGCAGCGCCGGTGACAGCGACACGGATTGGGGAAGTCATAATCTCATTCTCCCTGATGACTGTTCAAAAAGTGTGTATGTGCGGAACAAACCGGGGGGATATTCCGTTAATTCCAGGATACAGCCATTTGCCGGAAAGGTCAACGTTTTGGGGTGACACAGGGCAAAGGATTCGGTTTCGTCGGAGGGCTGTGCTACAATTGGCAGATGCGTCTCCTGGCGTCCCCGGCCTGGCAACTGTCGCATCCCAAATAAACGTCCTTTCCATTGACAGAGACCCCATAGTCTGAACGTGCTATGGCCGAAGGAGAAAGCAATGCACCGACCCTTTCTATCCAGAGTCACCGGAATTTTGATCCTGCTATCACTTCTGTTGCTCCCCAGCAGCTCGACGCAGATCGCGCTGGCCGAGCCGGCTGCAGGCCCGGACGACGAGATAATCTACATCGATTCCGGTGGCTTCATTCGGGTTATCGATCCGAATGTGGAAGCTGGAACCCAGGAAATCACCTGGTCCAGTCCAGACAACGGCTGGTTTGACTTCGCCACCGGCGACTTCAACAATGACGGCGACAAAGAGATCGTTGCGATTGGCGGGGGCAAGCTGACCGTCTTCGATCCCGTCCTACGGGATAGCACGATTGTGCCGGACAATACCAGCAATCTGGTGCCCTGGGTACGTCTGCACGAACGCTCGCTGCCCAATGCGGACATCATTGGCGCCGGCAACCTGGACCAGAATGTGCCGGGGGATGAGATCGTCGTCGGCTACAATGTCAGCGAACCCAACGGCATCAATTACCGGGTGGATGTGCTGAAGACCGCCGACGGCGGGCGCACCTGGACCACCCATATCAGCCAGGGGTTTGGGGCCAAGTGGACCTACATCAAAGTAGGCAACATCAACAACACAGGCTCGGACGATCTGCTGATGGGGCGCACCACAGCCAACGACTCTCTGGTGGAAGCCCACGAGGTGGACAACAACTTTGCCACTATCTTCTCTCGAGGGGATAGCACGATATTTACCCAGAGAGATGGTGCCATCGGCCAGGTTTATGGTGGAGGAACTGGGGAAGCGGTTCTTCTGCGTACCTTCAACGGCGCAACGGATCATCCCGTAATGCTGATCTATCAGTTCACCAACGGTTCGTGGCAGATTGTCGAAGATTCGAACAACTTTGAGATCGACGACTCGACCCATTATTTCCCCCATCCCTTTAAGGTAGTGACAGGGGATGCCAACGGCAACGGTGACGACGAGATCTTCTGGCTGCGGGACGTACCAGGCGGGGACACGAGTATAGCGCGCCTGGTGATGATCAATCGGGGCAACGATACCCTGCCCGCCTTCGAGACGCCTTTGGATGCAGATAATGGCTACCGAACCCTGGCGACGGGCGACCCGGATGGGGATGGCCGGGACGAGTTGGCGGTCATGCGCAACAACCGCATCCTTGTGTTTACTGCTGTGGAATCGGGCAACACATCGCTCACAAGAGATTACTCCAACATCGGAACCAACAGCCGTAGTCTGCAACTTGCCAACCTGGACGGAAACGGTTATGTGGCGGGCGCACGCTTCAGCGCATCTCCCACCAGCCTCTCGACCACCCTGGAGTCTGGGACGGTTAAGACACAGAATCTGAGTATTCAACTGACAAATATAGGCAGCGGCGGAAGTCTGCCCATCAGCGTAAGCAAGGAGAGTGGGTCTGCCTGGTTCAGCTTCTCGTTGGGGGCCAACGCCACACCGGCCAGTATCTTTGTTACCCAGTTCGATGCCTCCAATCTGGTGCCGGGTGTCTACAAAGACCGGCTGAAAATCACCTCCTCCAACACCAGCGTTCTGAACCAGCCTTTCTACATTCCCATTGAGATGACGGTCACCGCGGCCAGCTTCTCCCTTTCGTCCACCTCCTTCGCTGTGGCTTTTGCCGATTCAGAAACGCTGACCCAGACCCAGAGTATCGCCGTCAACGGTCTGCCCGGCCTTACCTTCTCGGCTGCCATTCTGAGCCAGCCAGAGTTCAACGCGGCCGCGGCTGCGTTGGGGCAAAACCCGACCCAGGCCCGCTTTGCCGAATCCGGCGCGCTGATCCTGGGCAATGGGGTTGACGAGTATACCACATCCATCTCCCGTTCAACCGTCGAGGCGCGGGCTACGTCAGTCAACAGTTGGCCTTCTGCCTTCCCGTGGATCTTTGCCTCATCCCCAAGCGTCACTGTACCCGGCAACATCACTGTTGCCATCTCGCCTACGCTGATGACTGACTCGGTGAGCAAAGGTATTCTGTTGGTCTTGGCCGACGACCGGGCGGGAGCCTTTCCTGACAATCTGAAGATCGTCGAATTCGTTGTGGTGAAGTCAGTCGCATCGGTCTTTCTGCCGTCAATCTTCCGGTAGAGAGAGTAGACCCGGGCGCAGGGATGCGGCGAGCAGCATTCCCACAATTCAGCAAAAGCCCTCATCCGGTGGGATGAGGGCTTTTGCTATACGAGCAGAAGTGGGATTGGGCGGCGTAGGGGCAAGAAATGATAGGTAGGGGCGCTGCTTGCTGCGCCCGTTGTGCGCCGGGCGCACAAAGCAGCGCCCCTACCTTCTATACCACGACATTTGTGGCGCAGGGA
Organism: Chloroflexota bacterium; assembly: GCA_016199425.1. Taxonomy (GTDB): domain Bacteria; phylum Chloroflexota; class Anaerolineae; order Caldilineales; family Caldilineaceae; genus JACQGT01. Next base: position 82 of record JACQGT010000554.1, on the reverse strand, counting down.
AGTGTCAGCGATACGCCCGGCACATCTCCATCAGGCGGGGTACCGAGCGGGCGACATCTTCCCGGATAATCAGATCGGCCTG
>JACQGT010000550.1 GCA_016199425.1 Chloroflexota bacterium | reverse complement strand
GCATCTCTTGCGGCCTACTGAATACCCAATATCCAATACCCAATATCCAATTGTGAAAGTTTATTGTCGAATGCTCGAACGAATCCCCCGCCGCCTGGCTGCCCTGCTCAGTTTGCTGATGGTGTTGGCCGGTTTTGCGCTGATTGTCTGGCTTCTGGCCCGTCTTCCCATCACAGGCCGAGCCTCGAACGAAGGCTCTGGACTGCCTGTGGACGAACCCCAGGTGCAACTGGCCGCTACTGTCACCCCGGCTGCGGTGGTTGCCCTGGCCGGGGACGCGCCCCTTTCCCTTGCCTCGCCCACCCCTGCGCCGCCGGTTGTCATCGGTCTGGCCGACGGGCTGCCCGTCGGACTGGTGCAGGCGGTAACCGGTCTGGCCGAGAGTGACCCCTATCTGCTCCTGGCTTCGGCGGATGCGCCGACCGCCACCCTGCGCCTGGACTGGCAGCCGGGCGGCGAGGTTGTCTATGGCGAAGTCTACGCGCTGGCTGCGCGCTTCGACACACTCTTTGCCCAGGCCGAAGGTAGTCTGATACTGGAGTTGTGGAGAGATGGAGTAGCCGAAGGCGCGGTCTACAACCGGATGGTTGTGTTGAGCGATACCCTGCCCGCACTGATTTCTCTGCTGGGGGAGACCGGCTCTGCTGTGCAGGCTGTGACGAGTGTCGATGAACTGCTCGACGCGGCCTGGGCCGACGACGGGGTGCTTGTGCTGCTGCCCTTCGAGCAGTTGACGCCGGAATTGGTCGTCTTTGCCGTAGACGGGCAGAACCCGGTGGACAACCGTTTTGACGCTGACGCCTACCCGCTAGTAGCGACGGTCTACGCCCATTTGTCTGACTCAGAGAGTGAGTGGACCTTTCTGGATCAACTGGCAGCCGTCAGCCGCGGCACAAACCGGGACCCGGAGCGGCTGACCGTTCTGGCTATGACCGGTGTGACCGCGCTGGTGCGCCAGACCGCCTGGCAGATGGACCAATTCGGCCCGGAGTGGGTGGCCGAGGTGGTGGGGCCGGAGTTGGCCGCGGCGGACATCACCGCCATTAGCAATGAAGTGCCTTTTGTGCCCGGCTGTGTCACCAACACATCCGTTGAGAATCTGACCTTTTGCAGCTCGCCCGATTATATGGCGGCGTTGGAAGCCGTGGGCGCGGACATTATCGGGCTGACGGGAAACCACCAGAACGACTACGGACGGGAAGCTACGCTGACCTCTCTGGATATCTACGCCGCGGCTGGGCTGCCCGTCTACGGCGGCGGGCGGACCAAAGAGGAAGCTTTTGCGCCCCTGTACATCGAACACAACGGCAACCGGCTGGCCTTTTTGGGGGCCAACAGCTACGGCCCCGACTTTGCCTGGGCCACGGACGACGGGCCGGGCAGCGCTGAGTTCGATCTGAACATTCTCTCCGCCACCATTCGCGCCGTGAAGGAGCAGGACAAAACCGACGTTGTGCTGGTGGAATTGCAATACCAGGAGAGTTACGGCGTGGACCCGCTGTGGGACCAACGCCAAAACTTTCGCCTGCTCAGTCAGACGGGCGCTGACATTGTGACGGGTGTGCAGAGCCACGTGCCCCAAGCCATCGAATTCGAGGACGGGCGGCTGATTCTCTACGGACTGGGCAATCTTTTCTTCGATCAGATGTGGCGGCAGGATACCCGGGAAGGGCTGATTGTGAAACATTCCTTCTATGCCGGGCGTCATATCGGCACCCAAATCCTGACGACACTGCTCTACGACTACGGCCAGCCCCGCTGGACCAGCGACGCAGAGCGGGAGAGTCTGCTGCGCCGGGTCTTCGACGCCAGCTATTGGCCGCGATTGTCCCAGCCGTAAGTGATTTGAAAGTTGTAACTGCTAAGCCAATCAGAAACGGATGCAGATCAGCGCAGATTTTTGCCAAATCGCGGGATCATCAGCGCAAATCAATTCAGATCATGAAAATCTGCGTCCCTCTCTTCCCCTGGCTGAGTAGTTACTGAAAATCGGCAAAATCACCCGCTCGCACTGACAAAAGAGTGGTAAACTGGATGCACGCGCCATTGGTACATGACCCCGGATGTTTTCAACCGAGACTGGAGACTTCAAAGCTATGAACCGCATCAAGCCTGCCCTGCTGCTGTTACTCTCTGTTGCGTTACTCTTCACTCTGCTTTTTGTCCGCGGCGGGCCGCTTGCCTTGGCCGCTGACCCCGCGCCCGCGGCCCCCGCCCAGACGCCCGAAGCCGATACGCCGGAGATCGTCGGCGGCCAGGAAGCCGTGCCCGGCGCGTGGCCGTGGATGGCTGCGATTGTCCAGGCCAACCAGCCCAGCGACTACCAGGGCCAGTTTTGTGGCGGTGCGTTGATTGCGCCCCAATGGGTGCTGACCGCCGGTCACTGTGTGCAGGGCAAGACCGCTGCCGAGATTGATGTGACTCTGGGCAAGCACAAGCTGACCGATTCTGGTGGCGAGCGCATCGATGCGATTCAAATTATTAAACACCCCAACTTCAACAGCAGCACGCTGGACTCAGACATTGCCCTGTTGAAGCTGGCAACAGCCACCAGCCGCCAGACCGTTGGACTGATTCCTCAGGGCGACACAACTCTGACCGCGCCGGGTGTGATGTCGACGATTATTGGTTGGGGGGATATGCGCATCGATGGCCAGGTTGGCACGTATGCAGACGCGCTGATGCAGGTCTCTGTGCCGATTGTGAGCAATGCCACCTGCAACGCGTCCAGCTCCTACGGCGGAGATATTACGGCCAATATGATGTGCGCGGGTCTGGCCGAAGGCGGCAAGGATGCCTGCCAGGGCGACAGTGGCGGTCCACTGGTGGTTCCCAATGGTACAGGCAACGGCTGGCTTCAGGCCGGTGTGGTTAGCTGGGGCATCGACTGCGCCCAGCCCAACTACTACGGCGTCTATGCCCGGCTCTCGAATTTTACCGATTGGATCAACAGCCAAACCGGTGGCAGCCAGGCGACAAGCACACCGACGGCTACCAAAACCCCGACCGCCACGAAGACGTCTACCCCGACCGCATCTGCGACCAAAACGCCTACGCCCACGACCCCGACAACCAAAACGCCGACGCCGACGGCGACCGTCACGCCCACCGCGACGCCTTCCGCCACAATCCCCGCGGCACCTGAGATCAGCGACCTGCGCATCAGCAATGTGACGGACACCAGTTTCAGCGTCTCCTGGCTGACAGAGAGCGAGACGACGGGTGAAGTCGTGCTGGCCCCCGCGCCCGCACTCCTGCGCTCCGGAGATGGTCAGCGGGCCGCGGCCACAGGCACGGCCCATCTCGTCACCCTGCCTGATCTCCAGCCCGAGACGACCTATTATTTCTATGTGCAATCCGGCGCAACAGTGGACAACAACCGGGGCAATTTCTATTCAGTCACCACTGGACGTACTCTGCCTCTACCCGACTCGGACAACATCTACGGCACGATTGTGCAGCCTGCCCGCGCCGGCGTGGACGGCTGTCTGGTCTATGCACAGATTCTGCTGAGCGGCGCGGGGGGAAGCGAGGGCGCATCTGCGTTGCTCTCTGCCCAGACCGGCAGCGTCGGCCAGTGGGGGCTGAATCTGGGCAACGCCCGCACGTCCACGCTGGATGGCTATTACCGCTACTCGTCCACTCTGGCGACGTTGGCTGTGGAAGTACAGTGTGCGCCCACACGCCAGGGCTATGCGGAGATAGCAACGGGGGACGACAGCCCGGCGGCAGACATTGGGGTGCGCAGCCTCTCCCGCTCGCTGCTGCCCCTGGGCACAGGCTGGAACTTCGTCACCCTGCCCCAGCAGCCGCTGGCCGCGTACAAAGCCGGCCGTCTGTGCAGCGATCTTTTGCGGACAAATGCCGGCGCGCCGGTGGAGGTGTTACGCTGGGAGAGCGGCGGCTGGAACGGCTACGTCTGCGGGGTGGAGGCCAACGACTTTGCTCTGGGCGTGGCAGGGGGTTACTTCGTGCGCAATCTGGCGGCCAACAGTTGGGCGCTGGCCGGTGATCCCATCCCCGCCGCGCCGCCGTCGGTTGTCAACGGCTGGAACGCGGTGAGCAGCCGGGGCAGCGCCAACGCGTCGGCCCTGTGCGCCGGGATCACATCGCCCTGGCAGGGGCAGGAGGTGAACCGCTGGTACGCGGGCGGCTGGGACGGTCACATCTGCGGGCGGTCGTTCAATGACTTTGCCGCCCAGAACGGGCAGGGCTACTTTGTCAAAGCAAGCGGCGGGCCGTCGGTGGCGCGGGCAATGCCCCTGCTGCAACCGGCTGATGCGCAGTCTGGCAGCGTGCAGGATGTGCGGGTGACCAATCTGCGCGATACGAGCGTCACTATCTCCTGGCAGACAACCCAGCCGGGCAATGGGCTGGTGGAGATTCTGCAAAACGGCGCTTCCGTCGCTCTGGCCGGGGATGTGCGGGGCGTGGGCACAATCGACCGGCTGCATTATGTGGTGGTGAGCAACCTGACACCAGCCACGGCCTATCAGTTTACGATCCAATCCATCGGCCAGGATTCCAGCATCAGCAGCGGGCAGGGCACTTTTGCCACCTCCGCCACATTGTCAGCCGTGCCCCGTTCCCAGAGCGCCTATGGCCGGGTGATGGAACTGGACGGGGTGACACCAGCGGCCAACGCGCTGGTGGAACTGACGGTGCAGGACGGGGATGGTCAAGGCTCGGCGGGTGCGTCCCTGCCTCTCTCCGCGCTCAGCGATGGCAATGGCTATTGGTATGCCAACTTTGGCAATGCCCGCCAGAGCGATGGTACGTCCTTCGATTTCGCTGCCGCGGGGGACAAAGTGCAGATGCAAGCAATCCGGCCCGGCGTTCTGCCCG
>JACQGT010000549.1 GCA_016199425.1 Chloroflexota bacterium | reverse complement strand
TTCGACAGGCTCAGGACACCGCGTCACATGCGTTAGTTGCGCTTTTCCTCTGCGTCTCTGCGGGAGACTTTTTGTGGCTATGCCACCTTATGCAATACGAAATACGCACTACGCAAGGAGACCCTCAATGTCCGACATCTGCTTTCTCCCCGCCATCGAACTGGCCCGTCGCATCCGGTCCCGGGAACTCTCAGCCGTGGAGGTGATGGAGGCCCACATCGCCCAGATCGAGCGGGTGAACCCGGCGCTGAACGCGGTGGTCACATTTCTGCCCGCACAGGCGCTGGAACAGGCGCAGAAAGCGGACGCAGCCCTGGCCCGGGGCGAAGCCGTCGGCCCGCTGCACGGACTGCCGATGCTGCATAAAGACACCAACGACACCGCGGGCATCCGCACCACCTACGGATCGCCCATCTTCCGGGAGAATGTGCCGGCGCGCAGCGCGCTGCTCATCGAACGGGCGCACCGGGCCGGCGCGATCCCCCTGGGCAAGACGAATGTGCCGGAGTTCGGCGCAGGCTCACAGACCTTCAATAGGGTCTTCGGCGCTACCCGCAACCCCTACGATCTGGGCAAAACCTGCGGCGGCAGCAGCGGCGGTCAGGCCGTGGCCCTGGCCTGTGGGATGACACCCCTGGCCGACGGCAGCGATATGGGCGGCTCTCTGCGCAACCCGGCCAACTTCTGCAACGTCGTCGGCTTCCGCCCCACGCCGGGACGGGCGCCGGTCTGGCCCAGTCTGGCGGGCTGGTTTGGCATCTCCTTGCAGGGGCCGATGGCGCGCACGGTGCAGGACGTGGCCCTGCAACTGTCGGTGATGGCCGGGCCAGACCCCCGCTGCCCCATCGCCATCGCCGAACCGGGCAGCCTCTTCACCCGCCCGCTGGAACGAGACTTCGCCGGCGTGCGCATCGCCTACAGCCCGGACCTGGGCGATCTGCCCGTAGACCCCCGGGTGACGGCTGCCATCGCGGAGAAGCTGCCGGTCTTCGGCGATCTGGGCTGTCACATAGACGAAGCCGCACCTGACTTCAGCGGCGCGGACGAGGCCTTCAAAGTCTGGCGGGCCTGGCGTTTTCACCTGGGCTACGCCGAGCTGATGAAAACCCGCCGCGCTGAAATGAAGGATACAGTTGTCTGGAATATCGAGGAGGGCGAGCTGCTGACCGGGCCGCAGATTGGCCAGGCCGAGCAGAAGCGCACGGAACTCTTTCTACGTATGCACGACTTTATGCAGGAGTACGAATTTCTGATTCTGCCCGTCAATCAGGTGCCGCCCTTCCCGGTGGAGCAGGAGTACATTACGGAAATTGATACGGGCGCGGGTGTGGTGGCGATGGAGACGTACATCGACTGGATGAAATCCTGCTACTACATTACCGTCACCGGCCACCCGGCCATCTCCGTGCCCTGCGGCTTTACCCCGGAAGGGCTGCCCGTGGGTGTGCAGATTGTGGGCCGCCACCAGGACGACTTCGGCGTGCTGCAACTGGCCTACGCCTTTGAACAGGCCACCCACACCGGTGACCGCCGCCCGCCCATTTTATCTGGACACGGATAGATGACTCTACTGCAAAAAGCCAAAGAGCACACCGCGGAGGCGCGGGGAGCGCGGAGATTTTCTCCTGAATTCCTCCGCGTTTCCTCCGCGAACTCCGCGTCTCCGCGGTGAAATCCTCCTTCTTGCAGTGGACTCATAGATTTGTGCTGAAATCTGCGCTGATCAATTCAAATCAGAAAAATCAGCGTCCCTCTCTTATCCGCAATCATCCGCTCGATCCGCGTTCCATTCTTTGAAGGAGACTATACGATGAAAGGTGTTGCGAAGATTGCCAGGGGTGACGGCAATGTTGCATTGATCGATGTGTCGGAACCCGAGGCCATTCCCGGCCATGTGGTCATCGAAGTGCAGGGCGCGGGCGTCTGTGGAACCGATTTGCATATCTACCACGACGAATACCCCTCCTTCCCGCCGGTGATTCTGGGCCACGAAGTCGCTGGTGTAGTGGTTGCCGTGGGCGACGGCGTGGTCACCTGCACGACAGGCGACCGGGTGACCAGCGAACCCTACTTCTCCGTCTGCGGGCGCTGCGTCTTCTGCCGGGATGGCCTGCCCAATCAGTGCCCCCAGCGCCGCTCCATCGGCAGCGGTGTACACGGCGCCTTTACCCGCTACGTGCTGGTCCCCGCCCAGAACATCCACCACCTGCCTGCTAACGTCAGCATCAGCGCGGGCGCGCTCACCGAACCCCTGGCCTGCTGCGTCCACGGTTTGGAAATGACCCGTGTGGAACCCAGCGACACCGTAGCCGTCGTGGGGCCGGGGGCCATCGGTCTGCTGGCAGCCCAGGTGGTGAAAGCCGCGGGGGCGCGGGTGGTGCTGTTGGGCACAGCCGTGGACGAGGAGCGGCTAGCCCTGGCTCGCACATTGGGGATCGATGTGACGGTTAATGTGCAGGCGGAAGATGCCCTGGCCGTCGTCACCGGTCTGACCGACGGTCTGGGCGCGGATGTGGTCTTCGAGTGTTCCGGCGCGGAGGCGGGCGCGCAACTGGCCCTCTCCCTCGTGCGCCGTCGGGGGCGCTATTGCCAGATAGGGCTGATCGGGCGGCCCATCCGCTGGGATTTGGAGCAGGTCTGCTTCAAGGAAATTCAGGTCAACGGCAGCTTTGCCACATTGCCCAGCGCCTGGCGCAAGGCTCTGCGTCTGCTGGCAAACGGCCAGGTCCAGACGACGCCTCTCATCTCCCACACGATGCCCATTACCGGCTGGCAAGAGGCGTTCTCTCTCTTTGAAGCGCGCAAGTCGGTGAAGATTCTGCTGACGCCGGAGTAGGGGATTGGAGATTAGCGATTGGAGATTAGCGATTGGCGATCAGCGACTGGGGATCGGCGATTAGCGGAGTTGATTCTCGGAATCATGCCCAGGCTATGCCAATAACGGACAGTCCCCCAGTCGCCAGTCGCTAATCTCCAATTGCTAATAAAAAGGAGCCGAGACAATGACGAACTTCTTGCACGAAGCGAGCATCGCTGAGTTGCAATCCCAGATGGAGAGCGGGGCAACCTCTGCCCAGGAGATTATCGCCGCCTACATTGACCGGATCAACACAATTGACGGACTTCTCCACTCGGTTCTGGAAATCAACCCGGATGCGCTGGAAATCGCCGCCGAGTTGGACGCGGAACGCCATCGCAGCGGACCCCGGGGCCCGTTGCACGGCATCCCCATTCTGCTCAAGGACAATATCGACACCGACGACAAAATGCAGACGACGGCAGGTTCGTTGGCGCTCATCGGCTCGCGACCGGCCCAGGACGCCACTGTTGCCGCCCGTCTGCGCGCCGCCGGTGCGGTGATTCTGGGCAAGGCCAACCTGAGCGAATGGGCCAACTTCCGCTCCACCCAATCGATCAGCGGCTGGAGCGCCCGGGGCGGCCAGTGTCAGAACCCCTATCGTATCGGCTACAACCCCTGCGGCTCCAGTTCTGGTTCTGCCGTGACCGTCTCGACAAATCTGGTCGCGGCGGCCCTGGGCACGGAGACCGACGGCTCGATTGTCTGCCCCTCGGCCACCTGTGGCATTGTGGGCATCAAACCGACGGTGGGGCTGGTCAGCCGGGCGGGGGTGATTCCCATTGCCCACAGCCAGGATACGGTGGGGCCGATGACCCGCACAGTGGCAGATGGGGCCGTGCTGCTGGGCGCGCTCATCGGGCTGGACCCGCGGGATGGGGCAACCACAGCCAGCGTCAATCACTTCAGCCACGACTACACCCGCTTTCTCGACGCGGACGGTCTGTCTGGGGCGCGTATCGGTGTGGAGCGGGAACGCTATTTCGGCTATCATACGCCCACAGATGCGGTCATCGAGCAGGCCATTGCCGCCATGCGCGATGCAGGCGCGGTGATTGTGGACCCGGCCAACATCCCCACGGCTACGGATGACCGGATGCGGGAGAGCGAGTTGGCCGTCCTGCTCTACGAACTGAAGGCCGATATGGCGAGCTATCTCGCCACCCGTCTGCCAGGCCGGGCCGATCGACCCCAGCCCCGCTCTCTGGCCGATCTCATGGCCTTCAACCGGGCCTACGCCGATTTGGAACTGGAGCTTTTCGGACAAGAGCTGTTTGAAATGGCCTGGCAGAAGGGGGATCTGAGCGATGCAGAATACCGGGACGCGCTGCTGTTGGGCAGACGGCTGGCCGGGGCCGAGGGGATCGACGCGGTGATGGACGCGCACCGTCTGGATGCGCTGGTTGCGCCCACGGGTGCGCCGGCCTGGGCCAACGACCCGCAGAAGGGCGACCGCTACGTGGGTGGCAGTTCCCGCCCGGCCGCTGTGGCCGGCTACCCGCTGATTACTGTGCCCGCCGGTTTTGTGGATGGTTTGCCGGTGGGGATTACTTTTATGGGGCGGGCGTGGAGCGAGCCGACGCTCATCCGTCTGGCCTATGCCTTTGAGCAGCGGACGCAGGCGCGCGTTCGCCCCAGAGGTATGTTTGAGCGAGTGGCATAGTGAAGGGGTGGCAAAAATATGTTTCACCCCCAATACGTATGCGGTGTCGGGTTGAAACGGGTACATTCGATTCTTCAAGGAGGGGATATTGATGGTGCAACCGACCGAAGCTGAATCCAAATTGTGCAAGCTGCGTGACAAATATATGGAGAGGCTTGCTTCAAGTGATTCAATTGAGTACATCCGTAAAGCGATTGCGGAAGAATTCAAGACAGAATACGAGCCGTTGGTTCTTCGTTCTATCAAAGAAGACCCAACCAATTCTATGCTCTACCACTATCTTGGTTTTGGCTATCACTTCTTCAGTGACGATGAAAGTCGCCGATTTGAACTGGCTGAGGATGCCTATCTGCGAGCAATTTCTCTAAGGCCAGATGATCCATATGATTCGGAATCCAAGTTTGGCGAGCTCGCATTAGTGTATCTCTACTGGCAAGCTGGAAAAATCGATGATGCCCGTAGAGTTTGGGATAGCACTTGTCGCCGTAGTTCGGAGATATTCGGGTCGTATTTCGGGTCGTATGAATGGTGGATGGAGTACATCAAGTTCCCTCGGATGTTTCAGGATATATCCGAGGGAGATAAACTTGCTCGCGATTTTCTCTCTCTCGGGTGGGATACCATTAACATTGAGGGATGGTTTGAATATATATTCAAGTTCATGCTCCGTGGCGTTAATTTGGCTGGAAAGGATTGGCCCAGAATTTTCGATCCTGACGAATATTCGCGTGCATTGGGTGAAATCTTTGATCACTTTTTTTATCGCGTGAAATGGTATAGCAAGAAAGAGTCTATCGATCCAGCCGATTATCGCGACAGGTTACAAAAATCGCTCAGTGAGCGCAGGGAAGAATTGATCGAGCATCTTGCTTTATTGACGTCAATCCTACCCAATATACGAGAAGGATTACCAGAGGAAGCTGCAGCCGATTTTGATAAAACGAGAGCGCGTCTTGAAGCAGATGCGAAATACGAACTCAATTTTATCGAAGATGAGTACAAGTTTATTGTTGAACAACAGGACATTGGTTTTCTTGAGCAATTTGTCGATATTCTCGAAAATTATTCTGAGCATATAGATCTTTCACATTCTTATGTGGCTTATGTGGTTGATCTCGCAAGAAAACTCCCAACCTTTTTTCAATTTCGTCCGGATTATTTGAAAAATCGACGGGTTCTACGAATTTTGCGATTCTTCTATGATAGGGGTGATTGGAAGGAATCATCGAAAGAAATACGTATTTATGTCGGCTATTATGTAGGAGAAGTTCTTCGACAGATTGGGGACTACGCGGAAGCCGAAAGGTGGCTGGAGGAAGCTTTTGAGCATATCGAGAATAATGATAAGGTGGCTCGTTCGTATGGCCACACTCTTGCGATGAACCGAAAGCAATCCCAAGCCGTAAAGGTGTACCAGAGAATCAAAAGACCGAACAATCAAGATAATGACTTGCTTGATGTATTGATGGCGTCTACTGGAAATACCACGATCAATATTCTGAATATTCTCTCATCACGATCTTCTTCAGTACTTTCGATTGCAGATGTACTCAAAAGGATCGATGTGCAAAACGTAGGTGTGTTGGAATCAGATTTTGAAACGCCAGAGCAGTATGCTACGCAGGTTGGAAAGCAAATTTTCGATAGAATTCAGTCGTCAATCGATCAGGGAGGCGAAAGCGAGTATGAAAAAGTTCGACTCAAATGTGCTGCTGAGTTTTCGGTCATCTGGGAGTATTTCCCCAAGAATCTTCAAGATCAAATTGTAACGGCTTCACATACCTATAACTCATTGAGCGAGTACGAGGATATGAACTGCAATACAGGAATTATCTTGTTTGGCACAATTTGTGAACACGCGTTGAAACTCAGTGTTTTCAAATTTCTGGCAAAGTATCTGGAAGAAATTCAACATAATTCCCCTCTAAAATTCGACGGAGGTGGTAAGTGCGAAAAAAACGGTACATGGGCTAATTCTTTCGACGGCATGCTCTTTGTCAATTTACAAACGATTTTGCGTATGGCACGCGATGAAAGACATCCAATAAGGAAATTCATGGATTCGAAAAAGATAGATCATCTTCTTTGGTCAAAAATACTGCCTCAACATATCAATCGTATACGAGATTTACGAAACGACGCTGTGCATAAATCTGAAAGGGACTTTGGCGTTGCAGAATTGAATGAGGCCCGTGCGATCCTCTGGACAAGAGGATTTCTCTACGAAGTCGGCGAAGTGCTGCGTTTATGTGCAGACAGGCAGTCTTGACATGACAACATGTCTGCCTGCTGTCTACATCGTCGGCGCGTTGCGCACACCGATTGGCCGTCACGGCGGCGCGCTGGCATCCGTGCGCCCGGACGATCTGGCCGCGCTGGTGATCCGGGCGCTGGTGGAGCGGACGGGCGTTGACCCCGCGTCCATCGAAGATGTGCTGCTGGGATGCGCCAACCAGGCCGGGGAAGACAACCGCAATGTGGCGCGCATGGCTCTGCTTTTGGCCGGGCTACCCCAGGAGGTGGCCGGCGCAACTCTCAACCGGCTATGCGGATCATCAATGGAGGCGGTCCACAGCGGCGCTCGGCAGATTATGACCGGCGATGCGTCTGTTGTGATCGCGGGCGGGGTGGAGAGTATGAGCCGGGCCCCCTTTGTCATGCCCAAGCCGGAGCGGGCCTATCCCACCGGGGATATGACCGTCTACGACACGACTCTGGGCTGGCGTTTCCCCAACCCGAAACTGGCCGCACTCTTCCCCCTGGAAGGGATGGGCGAGACCGCCGAGAATATCTATGACCGTACACCCATCAGCCGGGAGGAGCAGGACGCCTTTGCCTACGAGAGCCACCTGCGCGCGGTGAACGCGATACGGGCCGGGCGCTTTGACGACGAGATTGTGCCGGTCGGCATTCCCCAACGCAAGGGCGAGCCGCTCTGGGTGGTCAACGACGAGCACCCCCGCCCGGACACGACGCCGGAGAAACTGGCCCAACTGCGCCCGGTCTTCCGCCCCAACGGCACTGTCACCGCGGGCAACGCCAGCGGCATCAACGACGGCGCGGCCGCGCTTCTCCTGGCCGGGGAAGAGGCTGTGCAGACCCAGGGCCTGCGCCCGATGGCCCGCATCGTCTCGATGGCTGTGGCGGGCGTAGACCCCCGGGTGATGGGGCTGGGGCCGGTTCCGGCCAGCCGCAAGGCATGGCAGCGAGCCGGGCTGACCGTCGACGACATCGGCCTGGTGGAGCTCAACGAAGCCTTTGCGGTGCAGGCGTTGGCCTGCATCCGGGAACTGGGGCTGGAGCGCAATCGGGTGAACGTCAACGGCGGCGCGAT
>JACQGT010000548.1 GCA_016199425.1 Chloroflexota bacterium | reverse complement strand
CATTAGACATTATCGGTAATAGACAGGATGAACAGGATTTACAGGATTGAGATTCATCCTGTTCATCCTGAAAATCCTGTCCAAGATTTTATTGCCGATAAACTCTATTATCTCTTCACATTCGGGAAATAGACCCACCAGGCCGGGCTGACTGGCCCTTCCACCTGTTTGCCCCCACCGTAGTTGACCGCTTCCAGCCAGTAGCAGGTGGAACCGCTGGCCGTGTGGACGTCCACAAAGCTGTAGGACGCACCCAGAAGCGGGCTGGCGGCCTTGCCCGCAATCAGTTGGCCGTTGAGCTTTACAGCCAGCCCCAGATTGTAGGCCAAGGGCGAGTCGCCCCGGTAAACATTGAAGCCGGACAACTCCTGCTCGCCTGCCGTCTCCCAAATCAACGAAATCTGGCTGCCCTGGCCTGTGGCGATAAAGGAAAGTAGTGCCACTGCGGTAGGAGCGGAAGTCGTTGTGGTTGTGGACGGCGCAGATGTCGTTGGCGCAGATGTCGTTGGCGCAGACGTCGTTGGCGCAGATGTCGTTGGCGCAGACGTCGTTGGCGCAGACGTCGTTGGCGCAGACGTCGTTGGCGCAGATGTCGTTTGCGTCTCGGCAGGGTTCGGAGCGGCAAGCGCCTCCCGTGGATCCCACAAAATTGCTGTGGGCAGGAGGGCAGCCGCAAGGCCAACGGCGGCCAACGCCTGCAAGAGCTGGCGACGGTTCAGCGGAAGGCGCGTGGTCGAACGCACAGGCTCCACCAGCAGACGACTGCTCTCCAACTCTTCAATCGCCAACCAAAGGAGCTTCTCGGCATCTTCCTGGCGCAGATGCATTTCATCGCGCACGAGACCAATCAGATCCTCTGGTGAAGTCTCGCCGTCGCAACGATTCCAGACCAGAGCAGCGGTGCGATTGAGCAGATGGAATTTTCTGTTGCGCGCATCAAAGACAGCCAGACCGCCGAGTACAGACTTTGACCGGGCTGAAGTGATACGTCGTGGATTTGTCATCAATGGGTTCCTTTCTGATGTGTAAACAGACCGCGGATGACGCGAATTGGGCTGATCAGCACGGATTAAAAATCTGCCGGGTGCCCTTTGGGCGCTGTGTTCCTATTTACGTTTGTTGTTCGGCCAGACCCGTGAAACGTGACTCGTGACAGTGCGTCACGTAAACTCACGTTTCACGTTTTACGTTTCGGCAGGCATCCTGAACGAGTTGCAAATAGTCCTCCTTCCAGCGTGGGCGCAATTGGATGCGGCCCTGAGCAAGTTCGCCTCGCTCCACCTGCTTTTGCGCGTAGGTGGCAGACTCATCCTCACCCGAAATACTGGCACCCCATTGGCTCAGATGATAAGAACCGGTGCCATGCCAGCGATAGATATAGTAGATTTGTTCTGCAGGCAGGTCCACCTTCTCATACCGGTCCGGTGCAATTCTCAACAATTCGCCTTCAAATTCCCGATCCTGACCGTTGCCCATCGCGGCATATCCCCCTACCAGATCGAAAAGGGGACGGGGGTAGCAACTTCCCGCGTGGAAAGCACTGTACGTAGGACCGCTGAGTTCACCGTTGCTCCAAACCCAGGCGTGGGTAGATCTAAAAAGCTGATCGGTCACTCTTGCAGCGGATAGGGAAAGGCGATGAGGAAGGATAATATCGTCGTCATCCCACAGGCAGATCAGATCGTAGCGGGCCAATGCCACACCGGCGTTCATCTTCTCACCAACCGTGTGGAAACGGTAAGGCAGATTGATAATCTGCACTTCAGGATGGTCGAACTCCAGGATTTGGGGTGTATAATCGTTGAGAACGATCAACTCCTTCGGCCCTGGGTAGTCCTGGCGTAAAAAGGAATCAATAGCCTCCTCCAGCAGATGGGGACGGGCGTAGGTTACGCAAACACAACTGATGCCGGGTAAATTCTGGTTCATTCGAGCTTACCGTTGATACAAATACGGATAGGTCTTTAGATAAAATTCTGGGACTACATCGTTGACAATCCGCCCTTCGTGGGGAAAGCGCTTCTCTACAGGGGGGATTTGCCTCCAATCCTGGACGCTGTGGCCATATTTTTTGTCCAAATAGGCCTCGTACCGATTGGGCACAGGCACAATCAGGCCGTCGAATGCCAGTTCGCGCAAAGGAAAGATGTCTTCATAGATCAGACCTGTCATTTGCATACTGTCCGCGCTGTGGACGATCCCCTGCTCGACTGAAAAGGTGCTGAGGTCGACCTGCAATCCGCTATGCCAGGGCCCGTTCTCCCAGCCGGAATAGTAGGAATACAGGTCGCGTACTTTGCCAAGTATCACGCCCCGATAGGCCGGGTCGGTGGCGGGCTCCTGAAACCAGAGGTCAGGCGGCAGCTCCGACTGGGCGACAAGCTGGAAGGTGGGGTAGTCATCCTGCAGCAGTTCGAGGTCGATGTCCCCATCCCAGGGAATCCAGCCGCCGTAGAGAACTGCACCCAACAGGCTGCCAGCGGTGAGAAAATAGGTGATCTGGTGGGCGCGGCAGATTCTATCTACGGCTTGCAACATACGGGTCATCTTTTGCTGCCCAAGCCGCAGTTGGCGACGATCCTCCGCGCTCCACGCGGGGGAAAGTTCCAACTCACAGGCTGGGTAGAGGGGCGTGGGCAAGGCAGTTGTATAGAGGGCCTCATACGTTTGCCCCATCCATCCTCCAGCGTTTCTCCCTT
>JACQGT010000552.1 GCA_016199425.1 Chloroflexota bacterium | reverse complement strand
GGCCGATGGGGGTCCCGTTGCCATCCTGCACAGTCAGATGCAGGGTTTGGGGCGTGGCTGAGAAGAGCGGAAAATCAAACTGGCCTGCATCCGTCGCCCCCGCTTTGCTCACTGCCACGTAGTGGTTGCCCCAGGCGTCGGCCAGCCCCAGGCGCACCCCCGCCACCGGCGCGCCATCCCAATTGATCACCTGACCCACCACATAACCGCCGGGGCAGTTGTTGTCGTGCCAGACCGGCTGGTTGAGGATATAGCGATAGTCGCCCGTTACCGCCGGGCTGTTGACGGCCACCGCGCCCTCCCCGGCTGTCTCGGCGGACTCATCCTGGCCGGCCGCGGCCAGATCGATGGAAAGCTGCACCCCTTCGGCCACCGCCAACCCATCCAGCCCATCACACGGGCCGAGGTAGACCCGCACCCCCGCGCCCAGGCTCCACTCGACGGCGCGGGCGATCTCCCGGATGCGCTCCGGCGCAAGATCGCCCGCCAGCGGATTGACGACAGGCGTATTGGCCGGGAGCGATTCGCCCTCTGCCGTCTTGGCGGGCAGACCAAAACCCAGGGGCAGACGCAGCAGAGCGCGGGTTGCCCCCTGCTCGTAGCCGCAATAGCCCACCAGCCGCCCGCCCTCGCCCCGATCGGCGTAGACCGGCGCGGAAGGGACGCGCACAACCGTATCCGAGAGCGGACCCGCTTCGCCCGCGGCTTCCAGCCACTCTGCGGAAAAAAGCTCGCCACCTGCCCGCCGGCAGGTCAGCCCCGGCGGGCAGTCGTCGCGCTTCTCCACGTCCTCGGAGAGCGCAAACTCCCAGGCGGAGATGTCAGTCGGCGCATCCAGTGGGGCCAGCAGGTCAGGATCATCCAACACCCGGCGCATAAAGGCATTCCAGATGGGACCAGCCCCGGACGCGCCCGTGGCGCTGTTCATTGGCCGCCCGTCGGTGTTGCCCACCCAAACGCCGGTGAGGAGAAAGCGGGTATAGCCCATCGTCCAGGCGTCCCGGTTGTCGTCGGTGGTGCCCGTCTTGGCCGCCGCCGGGCGATCCAACACCAGATAACTGTTGGCTCCAAACATCGGGGTCCGGGCCGGGTTGTCGCTAAGAATGTCGGTCACCAGACTGGCCGCGGCCGGAGAAATGACCTGCACGCCGCTCAGGTCGTCCTCCTCCCACAGGGATTGGCCGGCGCTGTCGCTGATGGCGAGAATGTAGCGGGGCGGCAGAAAGCGCCCGCCGTTGGCGATGGTGTGATAGGCGGTTGCCAAATCCAGCAGCGTCACCTCGCCGCCGCCCAGAGTCAGGCTCAGCCCATACCACTCCGGCCCCCGGGAGAGGCTCTGCAGCCCCATTGCCCGTGCGCTCTCCAACATCCGGGGCACACCCACCCCGTCCAGCAGCTTAACCGCGGGAATGTTGTAGCTATTGGCCAGCGCAGCCCGGGCCGTCACCGGGCCGTGCATCTTGCGGTCGTAGTTGAGCGGGCGGTAGCTCTGGTCCACGCCGACGGTGTAGGTGACGGGTGTGTCCCAGATGACTGTGGCCGGGCTGATGAGGTTGTCGCTGAGTGCGGTGGCGTAGAGAATCGGTTTGATGGAACTGCCCGGTTGGCGCAGACTGGTCGCCACATTCACCTGGCCGTCGATGCTCTCGTCGAAGAAATCGATGCTGCCCACCATCGCCAGAATGTCATTTGTGCCGGGACGCAGCGCCACCAGCGCGGCGTTGTTGTTGTCGAAGCGTCCACGCAGTTCGGCGGATTTGCTCGTCACCACCTCCTGGGCCGCCTCTTGCAGGGCCAGGTCCAAGCTGGTATAGATATGCAGACCGGCCCGGCGCACGTAGTCTTGCCCCAGGCGGGATTCCAATTCGCCCAGAACGTAGTAGACAAAGTGAGGGGCACGCACGGTCTGGCGTTCGGGCGCGGGGTTCAGAGCAACGCTCTCGGCGTAAACGGCGTTGGCTTCCTCTTCGCTCAAAAAGCCGTGGCGCACCATCAGAGAGAGGACGATCCGCTGTCGCTGCTTCGCCCCCTCAAAATTGGCGAAAAGGTCCAGAACGGCGGGCTGTTGAGGGATTCCGGCCAGCAGTGTGGCTTCGGCCAGGCTCAGGTCGGCGGCGGATTTGCCAAAATAGGACTGGGCCGCGGCCTCGGGTCCGTAGGTCAAGTGGCCGTAGTTGAGGAGATTGAGATACATCTCCAGAACTTCGTCTTTCGTGTAGGCGTTGGTCAGTTCCGAGGCCAGCCCGGCTTCCAGGATTTTGCGGTCCAGGTTCTGGTCGTAGCGTTCGTCGAAGCCCAGGAAAAGATTGCGCGCCAACTGCATTGTAATGGTGCTGGCCCCGGAGACAACAGCGCCCCCTTCCATATTTTGCAGGGCCGCGCCGGCGATGCGCGCCGGGTCTACGCCGGGGTTGGTGAAGAAAGTGGCGTCTTCGGTGGCGACAGTGGCATCGATGAGATAGGGCGACACCCGGTCGATCTTCACCCACGAGCGCCGCCCCTCCTCGTAGAGTTCGGCCAGAAGTGTGCCGTTGCGGTCGTAGAGATAAGTCGTCTGGAAGAGGCGGGGCATAGGGCCAGGCTGGTACTGCTGCAAATAGGCTTCCACCACCGCCGAAAGTCCCAGCGCAGGGCGGGGACCGATGGATTGGGTAGAAGATTGGCAGGCGCCGAGCAGGAGGAGAAGGAGCAGCAAGAGCCGTGCAGCCCGTCGCCATCTTTTTCGTTGCTTGTGTTGCGTCTCCGTCCGCATCATTTACCCTCTGCCCTGAAAAATAGAAATTTGCGGATTTGCTTGTTCCCATCGCTCCGCGTGGGAACACTCCGCGGACGCTCTGCGTCCCATTTTCGCCATTGCCGTGTCTCTACAATACAACGACGACAATCAACAAAATGTTTCGTCAACGAGCTTATAGCTGTAGGGCGGACTGACAGTCCGCCCTACAGAGTCGCCGGGGCGCAGGATGTCGTAGGGCGGACTGACAGTCCGCCCTACAAAGTCAGCGCAATTCGCCGGATTGGGCCAGACTGATCGGAACCAACAATCTGTCACCGGGGCGCAGAATGTAGAAGGGGCGCACCGCCTCCGGGTTGGTCGTCAGCAGCAGGCGCAGAGGCAAGTCGTACTGGATGGCAATCGATGTCCAGGATTCTCCTTCGGCCACCGTATGGTAGATGCTATCGGTCTGTTGGTTGATGACCAGCCCTTTGGGAAAGAGCAGTCGATCCCCCGCCAGCAGGTAGCCGCTTTGACGCAGGGCCTGGGGGTTGGCCGCCTGCAATTCCCCCACAGTCAGCCCCACACGGCGCGCCAGGGCGGTCCAGCTATCCCCCGACTGCACTGTATAGTAGTTCAGCTCCGCGCAGCGGCCCGCATAGACTGGCGAGCCGCGGCCCAGCGCCGATCCCAACAGGCGCAAGAACTCCAGTTGGCCGTCGGGATAGTAGATGACCGTCTGCACTGCGTCCGTTGCTACGGGTTCGTTTTCTGACTCTACCCGCGCAAGAGCCGAAGAGAGCAGACTGTTGGCCGCCGGGGGCTGTGAGCGTTCCAACCCTACCCGAGCGGAGAGGCGCACGAGCGTGCGCAACACACCGGTATCCGCCACCTCTGGGCTGCAATAGAGGCTGCCCGCCCCATTCGAGTGGACGGGGAGCACGACTTCCGTCACCACAGAATCGGCGATGGGGTTGCCGGGGAGTGTGCGTTCCAGCCAGGCCGCGCTAAAATACTCCCCGCCCGCCCGACAGGTGACGCTGGGCGGGCAGGCGTCGATGACAGTTACATCCGGTGGGGAGACAAACGCCCACTCCGCCTCTGCCGCGGGCAGCCCAAAGCGACTGCGCGCCTCCTCGTCCCCCAACACAGCCAGCATAAAGGCCCGCCAAAGCGGCGCTGCCCCCGAGACGCCGCTGCTGCCGCGCATGGGTGTGCCGTCGCTGTTACCTGTCCACACGCCGACGACCAGATGGCGGGTATAACCAACCGTCCAATTGTCCCGAAAATCAGTAGTAGTGCCCGTCTTCACCGCGACGGGCAGAGGCAGGCGCAGCACACTGTTGGCCCCAAACATCGGCGTGCGGGCCACATTGTCGCTGAGGATATCAGTGATCTGAAAAGCTGTGGCAGGGGAAAGAGCCTGAACCGGCACGGGTTGGGTGGGCAAGAGCCGGCCCAGGCTGTCTGTGACCCGCAGCAGACCGTTGGCCGGTGTATATTGCCCAGCGTTGGCAAAAACCCGGAAGGCACCGGTCAATTCCAGCAGCGTGACCTCTCCCGCGCCCAACGGGAGGCTGGGGCCATATTCCCGTGCGCTGCGGTCCAGGCTGGCAATGCCCAATTCGTGGGCCTGCTCCAGCATCCGCTCGCCGCCCACGCTTTGCAAGAGACGCACGGCGGGCACGTTGTAGCTGTTGGCCAGGGCCGAGCGCACACTCACCGGTCCGTGAAAACGCCCGTCGTAGTTGACTGGCCGGTACGTCTGGCCGGCGCCCAACTGGTAGGTGACGGGGATGTCCCAGATGACAGTGGTCGGGCTAATGGTGCTGTCGTCCAGGGCCGCGGCGTAGAGGATGGGTTTGATAGCGCTGCCCGGCTGACGGCGGCTGGTTGCCACATTCACCTGGCCGTCGATGGCTTCATTGTCAAAGTCGATGCTGCCCACCATCGCCAGAATGCCGCCGCTCTCCGGCTCCAGCGCCACCAGCGCGGCGTTGGACATTCCATAGCGGGACTGGGAAGCGGCCACCGATTCGGCGGCGATGCGCTCGGCCAGCCGCTGCATGGAGAGATCGAGGGTTGTGACCACTTCCAGTCCAGCCCGGCGGCTGCGCCATCTCCCCTGCTGATCCACCCGCACCGCAGCCGCCCTGGCCAGAAAACGGTCCAATTCCGTCTCCACAAATTGGGTAAAGTGGGGGGTCAGCGAGAGAGCCACATCGGAACGGGGATTCAACTCCACCGGTTGCCGGTAGATGGCGTTGGCCTCTTCCGGCTGCAAATAGTCGTGGCGCACCATCAGGTCCAACACCACCCGCTGGCGTGCTCTGGCCGCGGCAAAATCGGTGAAGAGATCCAAGTTGGCGGGCTGTTGGGGGATGCCCGCCAGCAGTGTGGCCTCGGCCGGGGAGAGGTCCGCGGCAGATTTGCCAAAATAGACCTGGCTGGCGGCTTCGGGTCCGTAGGTCAGGTGACCGTAATTGGCTAAGTTCAGATAGATTTCCAGGATTTCGGCTTTGGAGAAGCGGGCGGAAAGCTGGCGGGCCAGCTCCAATTCGATGGATTTGCGCTCCATCGACTGGTCGTAGCGGGCATTGGGCAGGAGAAAGAGTCCCCGGGCCAACTGCATCGTAATTGTGCTGGCCCCAGAGACGATGTCGCCTGCCTCGGCATTCTGGATGGCCGCGCCCACAATGCGCCGGGGGTCGATGCCCGGGTTGAAGAAAAAGGTGGAATCTTCGGTGGCGATGGTGGCGTCGATGAGATAGGGCGAAATCTGGTCGAGTTCCGCCCAGGTGCGCCGCCCTTCGTTGAAAATCTCGGCCAGCAGAGTGCCCGTGCGGTCATAGATGCGGGTCGTCTCGAAGATGCGGGGCAGTTGGTCGCCGGGCTGAAAGAGTTGCAGATAGTACTCGACTGCCTCTTTGACCGAACCGGGTGGGCGCTCCCCCAACATCGACACGGGATCCGAGAAGAGGGTGAAGTCCTGCATCACCTCTTCCACAGGGCGGGGGATGGGTGGCGGCGCGGGTATATCTGCGCACCCAGCCAGGAGCAGACTTGCCAGAATCAACCCGGCAAAGAGCGAGCGAAAGCGGAAGACAGAGCGGAGCCGACTTGTCATTCTCAGACACTTTCGTGATAGGATAGCAGTACACGCAAAGCAGCAGAACGGGGACGTATTTTGAGGATTTTGTTTTTTTGACTCCACTGCAAAAAGCCAAAGAGCGCACCGCGGAGGCGCGGGGAGCGCGGAGATTTTCTCCTGAATTCCTCCGCGTTTCTCCGCGCACTCCGCGTCTCCGCGGTGAAATCCCCCTTTTTGCAGTGGACTCTTTTTGTGCCAGAAACAAATTCCGCCTCCAATATTGGGAGGCGGAATCAGAGAGAGGCGACGGCCGGATTGGTACCGGCGGTCAGGGTTTTGGAGAGCCATGCCTTTCCTATTGGCTTAGTCTCCGAAAAGTGATAAGAAAAAATTTGAGTCTACCGACTGCATTGAGAT
>JACQGT010000543.1 GCA_016199425.1 Chloroflexota bacterium | reverse complement strand
TGCTTGCAGATGAGGCTTCCATTCTACACTTGCATGCCAGCCAACACCTACTTTGAGTCTAATTCATTCCCTTCGTATAGTACCAGCGAAATCAGAGTCAGAACACGGATCACAGAATTTACGGATTTGCTTTTTCATCTTCCGACTCTATTGCAAAAAGCCAAAGGGTACACCGAGGAAGCGCGGAGATTTTCTCCTGAAATCCTCCGCGAACTCCGCGTCTCCTCTTGACAAAACTTAGAACATCTCCGCGGTAAAATTCCCCTTTTTGCACTGGACTCATTTCATTTGTTTCAAAAAGGGGGCGTGCAATGACAGTCTCGGTCACGACTTGTTTGCCACGGCGGATGACCGCGCCCGTGGGCGCGGTGGAGCGCCCAGCCGATTCGGTTCTGTGGGCATTGCGAAAGGAGCAGGACAAGAAATAGGCACGATGCACCACGCAGATGATGTAATTGCTTCTTTTTTCCCCGCGTTCGATCCCCCATACTGGATGCAAGAAACGTGTAAAACGTGCAAAACGCCCAATGCGGTCACGTTGCGTCTCAGGGGGAAGAAATGCACTCCACAATCGATGACAAAAGCTCTCTCCCCGCGGCGGATTCAGACGAGTTTCTTTCCAGAGCAGAAGTAGCCCAACTTTTCAACGTATCCCCCAGCACAGTGACCCGTTGGGCAGACGCAGGCAAACTCAGTTGTATCCGCACATTGGGGGGCCACCGTCGCTATGCGACAACCAGCGTACTCGAACAGGTACGCGGCCTGCAAAAGGAGAAAAGCCGCTTGAAAAGCCTCGATCTGACCATTGCCCGCATGTACGGCGATCACCACACCCTCGCCGTTCAACAGACTCTACACCAACTGCCTGGAATCGACTCTGTGCGAACCAACACCGCCCGTCGCCAGGTGCATATCGATTTTGACGAGGAAGTAACCAGCAAAGCCGACATTCTCGCCCAACTGGAAAGCGCGGGCTATCCCACGCACAATGGCGGGCAGGCTATCCCTCTGGACAAGACCCACAAAGACCCCGCCTGGGCCAGACTCTCCCTGCGTATGACCCAAACCCACCCAACCAGCGCCTAACCGTACCCCAACCGTCAGGGTGGGGGCATAGACCGGCAGCCGATACGAGGAGGTATCATGTCGAAGAAAATCGCAAAAACGCCTGAACAGTTCAGTGCTGATCCCGCGGCCTGGGAGATTCTACTCCGAGCCGACAAAATGGGGATCGGCACTGCTTTTACCCGCGCCCAGGCCATGCCGGCCTGCCCCATCGGCGAGAAAGGCATGTGCTGCTCCATGTGTTTGATGGGGCCGTGCCGTCTCGTCAAAGATGGACAGGTGGGTGTGTGCGGCGCTACGCTGGAAACCGTCGGCGCGCGCATCTTTGCCCGTCACGTGGCTGCGGGCAGCGCGGCCCACTCGGATCACGGGCGCGACCTGGCCTTTACGCTGAAAGCGGTGGCCGAGGGACAGGCTCAGGGCTTTACCATCCGCGACCCCTACAAACTGCGGGCTGTGGCCGGCCATATGGGGATTCCAGTAAATGGGCGCAGCGACGCTGAGATCGCCGGACAGATCGCCGACAAAGCCATCGGTGAATTCGGCCAGCAGAAGGGCGAACTGGTCTTCCTAAAGCGTGCGCCCAAGAAACGCTACGAACTGTGGAAAGAACTGGGTATCGCGCCCCGGGGCATCGACCGGGAGGTGGTGGAGGTGCTCCATCGCACCCATATGGGCGACGACCAGGACGCCGAACACATCCTGGACCAGGCCCTGCGCTGCTCCCTTTCGGACGGCTGGGGCGGATCGATGCTGGCGACAGACATCTCCGACATTTTGTTCGGCACGCCCAGCCCGCTGGTTTCCCAGGTAAATCTGGGCGTGTTGCGCGACGACGAGGTGAATATCGTCGTACACGGCCACGAGCCAACCCTGTCCGAAATGATGGTGACAGCCCTGAACGATCCCGAATTGGTCGCCTATGCCAAGAGCAAAGGGGCGCAGGGCATCAATATGGCGGGAATCTGCTGCACCTCCAACGAGACGCTCATGCGCCAGGGCATCCCGTCCGCGGGCAATTTCCTGCACCAGGAACTGGCGATTCTCACCGGTGCGGTGGAGGCGATGGTTGTGGACGTGCAGTGCATTATGCAGGCCCTGCCCAACCTGGCCGACAACTTCCACACAGAAATCATCACCACCTCACCGAAGGTCAAAATCAGCGGAGCCACCCACATCCCCTTTGACGAGCATCACGCCCTGGACATTGCCAAAACGATTGTGCGTCGGGCCATCGACAATTACCCCAACCGGGGCGATGTACTCATTCCCAATGTGGTTTCCGATGTGGTGCCGGGCTTCTCCCACGAATACATCAATTATATGCTGGGCGGCAGCTTCCGGGCCTCCCTGCGCCCGCTGAACGACGCCATTATGTCCGGGCGCATCCGGGGCGTGGCCGCCAATGTGGGCTGCAACAACCCCCGGGTACAGCAGGACGGGCTGCACAACGCGGTGGTGGCCCAACTGCTGGCCAACGACGTGCTGGTGGTGGAGACGGGCTGCGGAGCCCTCGCCAGCGCCAAGTGCGGTTTCCTCCTGGGCGAAGCGGCAATGGAGTGGGCCGGTCCTGGCCTGCGCGAAGTGTGCGAGGCCGTGGGCATCCCGCCTGTGCTGCACATGGGTTCCTGCGTGGACAACACGCGCATTCTCACCGTCCTCAGCCAGATGGCGACCGAAGGCGGCCTGGGCGATGACATCAGCGACATCCCCGCGGTGGGCCTGGCCCCGGAATGGATGAGCGAAAAGGCGATGGCGATTGCCGCCTATGCGGCTGCTTCAGGTGCCTATGTGATTATGGGCGTCCACAACCCGGTGGGTGGCAGCGCCGAAGTCACCCGCATCCTGAGCGACGTGTGGGAACGCAAACTGGGCGGCAAGATCGAATTTGTGGCCGACGCCGACGAAATCGTCGAGCGCTCTCTGGCCCACATCGACAAGAAGCGCGCCGCCCTGAAATTGCCCCCCTACGAGCCGGACAAATGGGGCAAGAGCGGTGACAGCCGGATGCAGGCGTGGATGGAACTGCCGGTTGAAATGCAGGCAGAAGCGCTGTACGGCGCGCCTGCATGAGTTATGAGTTTTGAGTTAGGAGTTAGGCGGCACATCGGCCCCGATCCATAACTCATAACTCATAACTCAAAACTTCCAATACACAAGGAGCTGCTATGAGCCGATATATTGCCACTCGAGCCATTCGCGGCGCACACAGCGTCGTGGAGGAGGCCGAGCAACTGCTAGAGAGGGCTTTGGCGGAAAAGGGGGCGACAGCGCCCGCGGCCTTCCCCAACACAGCCTACCACCTGCCCCTGATTCTGGGCATGACCGGGCGGGAGGTGGAGACTCTGGGCGATCTGCGACCAATCCTGGAACAGGCCAGGGGACTGCTCCATCCCGTGCCCCCCGCCCGGCGCTGGACCCCCTATCTGGGCGAAACCCTGGACGCGGGGATGGCGACGCTGCTGGCCCAGGAATCCATCGAAGCCGTACGCTTTGTCTACGGCGAAGAGCCCCAGAGCCTGCCCGGTCTGAACCTTTCCGGCACCAGCTTCACCGCGCCGGACATCAGCGCCAACGGTCACAACGGCCACCTGAACGGACCCATCGACGACATTCAACTGCGCTCCTGGGGCATCCAACTGGTGGACGGGCGTATGCCCGGCTTCGCCGCCATTGTGGGCGCGGCCAAAAGCAACGAAGTCGCTGTCAAAATCGTGCGGGAGCTGCAGCGCCGCAACATCCTCATCTTCCTGTGCGGCAACGTCAACGGGCGCAGCATCATCCACCAGCTCCAGGAGGAGGGGGTGGAGATGGGCTACGACACATATATCATCCCCTTTGGCATCGATACAATCAGCGCGGTCTACGCCCTGGGCTTTGCCGTGCGCAGCGCCCTCACCTTCGGCGGGATGAAGGGCGGCCAGAGCCGGGATATTCTGATGTACAACAAAAACCGGGTCTTCGCCTTTGTCCTGGCCCTGGGCGAAGTGGACGATCTGAAATACGCCACGGCTGCCGGGGCTATCAACTTTGGCTTTCCGGTCATCGCCGACACAATTATCCCGGAGATTCTGCCCACCGGCGTCACCACCTACGAGCACGTGGTCTCTATGCCCTTCAACGAAATCGCAGGCGCGGACGATCTGGAACGGGCCGAAAAGCTGGTGCAGAAGGCCATCGAAGTACGGGGCGTCAAAGTGCGCATCGCCGAAGTGCCTGTGCCTGTGCCCTACGGCTCCGCCTTTGAGGGCGAGCGGGTGCGCAAGGCCGACATGCGGGTGGAGTTCGGCGGCAAGTACAGCCGGGCCTTCGAGTATCTGCGTATGACCGATCTGAACGCGGTGGATGACGGCAAAATCGAAGTCATCGGCCCCGCCTGGGACGAAGTGCCCGTGGGCGGCGCGATGGATCTGGGCATTCTGGTCGAGGTGGCCGGGCGCAAGATGCAGAAGGACTTCGAGCCGGT
>JACQGT010000541.1 GCA_016199425.1 Chloroflexota bacterium | reverse complement strand
CTCCTGGCCGGGCATGGGGCTGTGGACCTATCGGGCCATTCAGGGGCGGGACTATCCAATTGTGCAGGGGGCGGTGCTGGTCAGCGCCACGATTTACGTCTTTGTCAACCTGCTGGTGGATATTTCCTATGCCTATCTGGACCCCCGCATCCGCTATAGTTGACGGCAGCGGCTGGCGAACAGCGAACAGCGAACAGCGACTGGCGACTCTAATCGCCAATCGCTAATCGCTAACCCCCTTGGGAGAACGATGAATGAGCGTTGACATGGCTTTTGCCCCACAGACGACAAATATCCTAGCATCTCGCCCTGCCCGCAGTCTGTTTAGCGATGCCTGGCGGCGGCTGCTCTCCAGTTGGAATGGACGCGTCGGTCTCGCCATTACCGGGCTGATTATCCTCATTGGCCTGTTGGCTCCCGTCGTCAACCCCTACGATCCGACCATCGACTCCAATCTGGCCGAATCCCGCGCTGTGCCCTCTCTTCAGCACTATTTCGGCGCAGACCGTTTGGGGCGAGACATATTTCGCCGCATTATTCACGGCACACGTATCTCTCTGACCATCGGCTTTGTCGTCGTCTTTTTTTCGGGTGGGGTAGGGACAATTTTGGGGCTGGCTGCTGGCTACTTTGGCAAGGGCATCGACGCCGTGATTATGCGTGTGATGGATGTCTTATTGGCCTTTCCCGCCATTCTTTTGGCAATCGCCATTGTGGCTGTGCGCGGGGCCAGTTTGACGAACACAATCATCGCGGTGGCGATTGTTGGTGTGCCGGGCTACGCCCGGGTGGTGCGCTCGGTGGTGCTTTCCGTGCGCGAACGGGATTATGTGGAGGCCGCCCGAATGGTCGGCGTGCGCGACATCCGCATTATGTTTCTGCACATCTTGCCCAACAGCCTGTCGCCGATTATCGTCCAGGTGACGCTAGGTGTGGGCGGCGCCATCCTCTTTGCCGCGGCGTTGGGTTTCCTCGGCCTGGGCGCGCAGCCCCCCGCACCCGAATGGGGCGCGATGATCGCCGACGGCACGCCTTTCCTGCGCCAGTCGCCCCATATGGTGCTCTTCCCTGGTCTGGCGATTATGTTTACTGTGCTGGGCTTCAATCTCTTGGGCGACGGTCTGCGCGACGCGCTCGATCCGCAGTTGCGGGGCTGAGTTCTGCTCCTGCAATCGTGGATTTCTGTGTTAGAATTAGATTGCGTTGTTGTGACAGGCTTGATAAATGCCCATAGTAGAGAGGATAGAAGATGCAGTCGATAGCGATTTCTGACCGGACCCTCGATCTCCTGGAAGCACTTGGGCCGGGACAATCTGTGGAACGCAAAGTAGAAAAGT
Source organism: Chloroflexota bacterium (assembly GCA_016199425.1). Taxonomy (GTDB): domain Bacteria; phylum Chloroflexota; class Anaerolineae; order Caldilineales; family Caldilineaceae; genus JACQGT01. Next base: position 1,646 of record JACQGT010000541.1, on the reverse strand, counting down.
TGGCGGAGCAGGAACTACTGCGTCGTTTGGCACGGTATCAGTTAACAGATTACACACTGCGCAGAAAATATGGCTTGACACTGGAGGAGTTCGAGGCCGAATCTATCGTACAGAAGCGGGGATATTCCTTCGAGGTAGAAAGCGATCACCAGGACTGGGATTTGGCTGTAGACGGAATCCACACGGTTCAGCGCCAACTGACCCGTTTGCGAGGTTTGTCCATTGACACCTGATGATTTCGAGAGAGATGTCCTGGCAACCGCGGCCGATTGGGCGTATGTCCGTTGGACATCTCTGCTCGACAAAACCGAGAACGCGGTCAAGATGCGTCTACACATTGATAGCGCGTGCTTCGTGCAAGTCTACGCAAACCCGCAAAAGTCATTGATAGCTATACACTGATATTGAATCGTACTCGCATTTACGGCCGCGATTGTGATGGCGGCAGATGGCATCGTCATCCATACGACGCCCCCGATTCTCACGACTTTTCCAGTGAGGGCAGCAGACCCGTTGCACTATCGGAATTTCTCGCAGAAGCGCAACAAATCCTCGAAGCAAGTGGTATTCTCTAACATCACTCCCCGCCCTATCGCCGCAAGCGCGGATCTAGCAAATCCCGCAGCCCGTCGCCGATCAGATTGAAGGCCGCCACCAGCAGCAGAATTGCCGCCGCCGGCACAGCCGTCAGCCACCACTGGGTGGTGATGTAATTGCGCCCTTCGCTGATCATCACCCCCCATTCCGGCGTGGGCGGCTGTGCGCCAAAACCGATAAACGACAACCCCGCCACGCTCAGGATCACCGCGCCCATATCAAAGCTGGCCTGCACCAGCAACGGAGCCAGTGTGTTGGGCAGCAGATGGCGCAGGACAATGCGCCAGTTGGAGACGCCAATGGCCCGCGCCGCCTGCACAAACTCCTGCTCGCGCAAAATGAGCACCTGTCCCCGGATCAGCCGGGCGTAGATCGGCCAACTGACCACCGCCACGGCAATCAGCGCGTTGCGCAGACTCGGCCCCAGCGCGCCGGCAATCGCCATGGCCAGAATCAGGCTGGGGAAGGCGAAGAAAATGTCAGTCACCCGCATCAGCACCTCGTCGGCCCAGCCGCGAATGTAGCCCGCCACCAGACCCACCAGCGCGCCGAAAGCCCCGGCCCCGCCCACCACCGCCAACCCCACAAAGAGGGAAATCCGTGCCCCGAAGAGGATACGGCTGAGTATATCCCGCCCCAGCTTGTCCGTGCCCAGCAGAAAGTCTGGTCCGGGTGCTGTCAGGCTGGCCGGAATGTTCTGTTTGAGCGGGTCTACTGGACTGAGAACGGGTGCAAAGAGGGCCAGAAAGGTGAAGATGACGAGCATTGCCAGACCAAAAAGCATCGTCGGATCTTTCATCAGCCCGCGGATAAATTTCGTGCGGGCGCTGGAAGTGGTACGGATAGCCATCTATTCCACCCCCACCCGTGGGTCAACCACTCGATAGCCGATGTCCACCAGTGTATTGACGGTTGGATAGACAATCGCGGCCACCAGCGTCACCCCCATCACCGCGGGGAAGTCCAGGCTGGTCACCGATGTGGTGGCGTAGCGGCCCAGCCCCGGCCAGTTGAAGATCGTCTCCGTCAGCACCGCGCCGCTGAGCAGG
>JACQGT010000540.1 GCA_016199425.1 Chloroflexota bacterium | reverse complement strand
GGGGTACGGATTCACCACAGAGACCACGGAGAATTTCGAGTGGTGAACGTTTACCATGCAACAATCACTGCGCAGCCTCCCCAGCGTCGACCGCGTGCTGGCGGACCCCCGGGTCCGGGAAGCCCTCGCGTCCTACCGTCGGGACATCGTCGTGGACGTGGTGCGCCGTCGCCTGGAGACCGCGCGCCGGGACCTGGCCGCCGGTGGCTCCCCCCTTGTCGCCTTCCCGGAGTTGGTCGACGGGGTGCTGGCCGACCTCACCCTCCTGGGACGTCCCTCCTTGCGGCCGGTGATCAACGCCAGCGGCGTGGTGCTGCACACCAACCTGGGCCGGGCGCCCCTGAGCCGGGAGGCCGCAGCCGCCGCCCAGGAAGCGGCCCTGCGCTACTCCAACCTGGAGTTCGACCTGGACTCGGGGGAGCGGGGCTCCCGGCTGAGCCACCTCGAATCCCTCGTGTGCCGCCTTACCGGGGCCGAAGCTGCCCTGGTGGTGAACAACAACGCCTCGGCGGTCTTGCTGGGGCTGACCGCCCTGGCCCAGGGGCGGGAGGTCATCGTCTCCCGCAGCCAGGCGGTGGAGATCGGCGGAGGCTTCCGCATCCCCGATGTGCTGCGCCAGAGCGGGGCCAGGCTGGTAGAAGTGGGCGCGACCAACCGCACTCACCCGCGAGATTTTGCCGATGCCATCGGGTCAGAGACAGCCGCACTTATGCGCGTCCACGCCAGCAATTTTCAGCAGATCGGCTTTGTCACCAAACCCACTCTGGCCGAACTGGTGCAGATCGCCCAGGAGGTAATCTGGCCGGGCGCGCCGCTGGTCATCGACGATCTGGGCAGCGGCACACTGCTGGATACTGTGCCCTTCGGCCTTTCCCCCGAACCGACAGTGCAGCAGAGCATTGCCGCCGGTGTGGATATTGTGACCTTCAGCGGCGACAAACTGCTGGGCGGTCCCCAAGCCGGGCTGATCGTAGGCCGGGCCGAACAGATCGACGAAATCCGTCGCCATCCACTGACCCGGGCCCTGCGTGTGGACAAATTGACACTGGCTGCGCTGGAAGCCACTCTGCAGGCCTACCGGCGGGGCAAGGCGGTGGAGGAAATTCCCGTCTGGCAGATGATTGCAGTCACGCCGGAAAGCCTGCGCGAGCGAGCCGAGGGCTGGCGGGCAAGGCTGGCCGCGGCCGGTCTGCCCGTAGCAGTCGTCCCCGGCCAGAGTACCATCGGCGGGGGCAGTCTGCCCGGCGAGACCCTGCCCACTTTTCTCCTGGCCCTGGTCGCGCCCCATCCGGACGAACTCGCAGCCCGATTGCGCCGATCCAATCCACCGGTGGTGGGGCGCATCCAGCAGGAACGGCTGCTCTTTGACCCGCGCACTGTTCTGCTGGACGAAGACGAAGCGCTTCTCTCCGCCATCAGCGCCGGGTCCACACAGGCATGAACACCCATTCCGACACCTCACCCCTGAGTCCGCTGCAAAAGGAAGAGTCTCACCGCGGAGACGCGGCGTTCGCGGAGGAAACGCGGAGGAATTCAGGAGAAAATCTCCGCGCATCTCCGCGCTCCCCGCGTCTCCGCGGTGTACTCTTTGGCTTTTTGCAGGAGAGTCACCCATGAGTCCGCTGCAAAAGGAAGAGTCTCACCGCGGAGACGCGGCGTTCGCGGAGGAAACGCGGAGGAATTCAGGCGAAAATCTCCGCGCATCTCCGCGCTCCCCGCGTCTCCGCGGTGGGCTGTTTGTAATAGATTCACTCGTCCTCCTCAAACTGGGCGGCTCCCTCATCACCGACAAACGCCAGGCTGAGACGCCCCGCCTGGACGTTCTGGCGCGACTGGCCCAAGAAATCGCCGCGGCCCGCCGCCAAAACCCATCCCTGCAATTGGTCACCGGTCACGGCTCCGGCAGTTTCGGCCACGTCACCGCCCGGCGCTACGGGACCCGGGACGGCGTGCATACAGCGGAAGAGTGGCTGGGCTTTGCCGCCACCGCCGACGCCGCGGCCCGGCTCAACCGGATTGTGACCGGCGCACTGCTGGCCGCGGGTCTGCCTGTCTGGTCTATCCAGCCTGGCGCGACGTTGCGTTGCGAGGATGGGCGCGTCGTTGCCGGCCCCGACGAAAGCGTGCGTCTGGCATTGGAGCGGGGACTAATCCCGCTCGTCCACGGAGACGTGGCCCTGGACAGCGTACGGGGCGGCACAATCGCCAGCACAGAGGAGATTTTCGACTGGCTGGCCCAGTCCCTGCCCCCTCGGCGTATTGTTCTGGTGGGGGAAGTAGATGGCGTTTTCAGCGCGGATCCCCTGCGCTTCCCTGCCGCCCAGCCCATCCGCCAGATCACCCCGGCCACACTTGCCAGTTTGACCGCCAGATTGGGCGGCAGCCACGGCACGGATGTGACCGGCGGGATGGCGGCCAAAATCGACCAGGCCCTGGCGATGGCGAGACGCCAGCCTGGGCTAGAAGTCATCATCTGCGGCGGGCTGCTGCCGGGGAATGTGGAGTGGGCGCTGCGCAGCGGACCGGATTGGCCGGGGACGCGGGTCGTTGCAGACGCATGAGTCATCTCCTGTAAGTTGGGTTCTTGCGGCGCAAACCGCGAGGAAATCGATTCCATTTTTGCCGCAAGAACCCAACCTACGCGAACAGGCCAGATAGATTACAGACTATCCAGTCCACAGGCGCTACACTACTGCCTTGTAAACTCACTTCATTTGCCAGTGCAGAAAAGCCACCTGTATAATGCACTGGGGATTCAGCCTGTCTGACTGCTCCATCGGCCACTGTCGATAGGGTGACGGGCAGCGTATAAGGACAAACAATGGCACTGACAATCGTTTCTTTTCTGCTCCTGCTGGGCGCGCTGATGTTCTTCCATGAACTGGGCCACTATCTGGCCGCGCGGCGCAACGGGATCGCGGTAGAGGAGTTCGGTATTTTCGGCTTCCCTCCGCGCATCGTCAAGCTCTTCACCTACGACGGCACAATCTTCTCCATCAACGCCATTCCTCTGGGCGCTTTCGTGCGTATGAAAGGGGAAGACGCTGCGGATATGTCGCCCGGCTCGTTCAACGCGGCCAGCGCAGGGGCCAGGGCCTTTACACTGGTGGCGGGACCGGCGATGAACTTTCTGATTGCCATCCTTTTTTCTGTGCTGAGTGTTCTTTCCGGTTTCCCGGCCAGCGTAGCCCACCCAATGCTGGAAAGTGTTCCAGCCCAGAGCAGTGCTGCGGAGATAGGTCTGCAAAGCGGCGACGTCCTTCTCAGCCAAAACGGCAAGCCTGTGCTCGTGGCAGCGACCACCGGTGAACTGTTGGGAGCCACCGACTTTCTGGCCCTGGCCGACGGCACACCAGTTCCTGCCGAGGGGCTGCTTGTCCTGCGCAACGGTCAGCGGCTCACTCTGGCGGCTACAGGCAAAACGGCAAGCGGGCTGTTGGCCGACATGACTTATGCCCCCGTCCTCAGCACGCAGATCACCGCAGTGGTGGAAGACAGCCCCGCGGCCCAGGCCCAGCTACTCCCCGGCGACATCGTATTTTCTGTCAACGGGACGCCCGTCACGCCCGACAGTTCGCTGGGCAGACAGGTCAACGCGCTGGCGGGCAGCGAAGTGACGCTGGCCCTTGTGCGGGGCGAAAGCTGGCTGGAGATTCCCGTCTTTGCACGGCAGAACCCGCCAGCGGGCCAGGGGTCCATGGGGATTGCGATTGACGGCGTGCAGCGGATGGTCGTTTTGCCCTTCCATCTGGCCGTTGTGGAAGGTGTACGCAACATTGCCGGCTACGTGGGGATGGTGGTTTCCCTGCCGGCGATGTTGATCGCCGGGCAGCTTGTCCCCAGCGACGCGGGTTTCTCTGGCCCGGTGGGCATTGCCCAGTTGGTGGGCGGGGCCGTGAATGCCACAGTGGACACGGGTTTCTGGTTTCCCATCTGGCAGTTGGCCGCCATCATCAGCGCGGGGTTGGCTGTCGCCAATCTTTTCCCCATCCCGGCATTGGATGGCGGTCGCCTCCTCTTTATCGCCTTTGAAAAATTGCGTGGGCGGCGGCTCGACCCGGAAAAAGAGGGGATGATCCATCTGGTGGGCTTCGCCCTGCTGCTGGGGCTGATGGTTGTGATTACCGTCAGCGATATTCGCTCCGGCCCCCAGTCGATTGACTGGCTGCGAATTTTAGGGCAGTGACACAGCAAGCTGACCCCTGACAGGTGTGAATAAAACGCTGGGACTTCGACAACGCAGCTTCAACGAGGAAAGACTGGCCTGATGTCCATTCAGCCACAGGAGTCTCCTGGCGGGCAGCCATCCTCTGCGCCGCCCTATCGGCAATTCAATTCTTCCCCGCCCCCTTCCCTCCCTTTCAATCAACGGCAGAGTGAGACCTGTCCCGGTTGCCGCGAACCTCTCCAGCCGGGGCAGGCCGTCTGCGCTGAATGCGGCACAGTGCTGCACAGCCAGCCAAAGCCGATTCGCTGCCGCCATTGCCGAAAGGAGGCGTCGTCGGCCTATGCCCTTTGCCCCCACTGCGGGCGGGCATTGGTGGCTGCGCCCTCTCTCCTGTTCACTTTGGGTATGCCAGCCGGTGCGGTGCTGCTTCTGGCGCTGCTTTTGTTCAGCCAGACGGCGGGCAACCCGCTAAGATGGGCAGAAAAACAGATGGACGAGGTCCTGGTTGTTGTCGAAAATCCGGTGCTTACCCCGGTACGCGCGACAGGAGGCGAACCACCGGCGACGGAGGTCTCTGCCCAATCCGACGGCGCGAGCAACGGCGCGCTGACACTTGTCGCTCCTACCGATACACCCACAGCCCAGCCACCCACAGCCCAGCCACCCACAGCCCAGCCACCCACAGCCCAGCCACCCACAGATACGCCACAAGCGCCTGCCACGCCGACGGCCAGTCCTTTTCCGATCGAAACAGCGACGGCAACGCTCACGAATACGCCGAGCGCGACGGCGACGCGGCAAAGCGTAGCGATAAGCGACACCCAAACGATCACAGCCACATTAACCAGCGCGGGAACAGTGACAGATCGTACCTACACCATCCAGGAGGGCGATACGGCTTTTTCCATCGCCAACCGTTTTCAGGTCACTATAGCGGAGTTGCTGACGGTCAATCAGTTTGCCCCGATTCAAGCCTTGCAACTCAAACCGGGCACGACCCTGGAAATCCCTGGCAACGGCCCGCTGGTCAACGCCGAGCCTGCCGGTGGACTATCCACAGCCATAGCCATAGCCACTGTCACCGTCACCGCCGCTGTCACTGCTACCCAAACGGTGACGGCTTTCCCTACTGCCACTCCCACATCTGGAGTGCAGACCCTATTGCCAGACCAACAATTGTACACAGTGGAAAGCGGCGATACATTTGTCGGTATTGCCCTGCGCTTCAACACCAGCACGGAAGCGCTGCTGGCGGCCAACGGGCTGACTATCAACCAGGCCCGAGAGCTAGGCCTGGGACAGAAGCTGATTATCCCAGCCCCGGGGCAATCCCTGCCGCCGACCGCCACCCCAACGCCTGGGCTGCGCCGTTATATAGTACAGGCCGGGGATACGATCAGCGCCATTGCCATCCGCAATGCCATCTCGACCAATCTGCTCCTGGCTGTGAATGGGTTAAGCGCGGCCCAAGCGGCCTCCCTTCGTCCTGGCGACGAGCTGATCATTCCGCCGCCCGGCTACGTGCCGCCCACAGCCACCCCCAGGCCAACCGTTGTCCCCACAGCAACGCCCACGCCCAAAGTCACCATTCGCCTGCCTGCGCCCAGCCAGATTGACCCGGCCCAGGGGATCAATGTGCCATGCAACGCCAACCAGTTTGTGCGCTGGAATCCGGTCAACGGCCTTGCGCCCGGCGACGAATACGTCTTGTTTTTGGGCTACGTCAATTCCGCGCCAGATGCCGCGGGCAACGTTCAGGTTCTGCCCCTTTTGGAGCAACGAAGCGGCCAACGCACCAATTGGCAGATGGATGTCGGCTACTGCGGTCTGGCCCCTCAAGAATTTGGCCGGCGCTGGCGCTGGTACGTGCAGCTTTTCAACGGCGACACACCCGTCAGCCCCCCCAGCCCTGTGTGGGAATTCACCTGGCGCTAAGCTGTAGGGCGGATTGGTAATCCGCCCCGCGCCATCACCACCCAGTCCCTGTAGGGCGGATTGGTAATCCGCCCCGCGCCATCACCACCCAGCCCCTGTAGGGCGGATTGGTAATCCGCCCCGCGCCATCACCACCCAGTCCCTGTAGGGCGGATTGGTAATCCGCCC
>JACQGT010000569.1 GCA_016199425.1 Chloroflexota bacterium | reverse complement strand
GTTGTCACCTGGTACGACAACGAATGGGCCTACAGCGTGCGCGTCACCGACCTGGCAGCGTACATCGCCAGCCAGGGGATTTAGCGCCTTACCGGTGAAGCGCTTATTTTTTGCGCAAGAAAAGAAAAATTCTTGTAAACACGGATTCAAAGGAAGAAGGATTGGAAGAAATCTGTATTTCTTCGAATCCGTGTTTACAAGCCTCTTTGGTTCTGGCTTTGCCAGGTCAGGGTGAGGAGGGCTTATGCCCAAACAGACTATTCGCGACATCAACTGGCAGGGCAAGCGGGCGCTCGTCCGGGTCGATTTCAATGTGCCCCAGGACGAGAACGGGGTCATCACCGACGACGCCCGCATCCAGGCCGCGCTGCCCACCCTGAATTATCTGTTGGAAAAGGGCGCGTCGCTGGTGCTGATGAGCCATCTGGGCCGCCCCAAAGGCGGACCGGACCCCAAGTATTCTATGCGTCCGATTGCGGAACACCTGGGCACACTGCTCGGACGCCCGGTGCAGTTCGTGGGCGAAGTGGTTGGCTCAGAAGCCGAAGCTGTCGCCCGGGCACTCCAACCCGGCGACGTGCTGGTGATCGAGAATACCCGCTTCGACAGCCGGGAGACAAAGAACAACCCGGAGATGGCCGCGCAGTTGGCAAAACTGGGCGACGTCTTCGTCAACGACGCTTTCGGCAGCGCGCACCGGGCCCACGCCAGCACAGCCGGTGTGACGGACTATCTGCCCGGGGTGGCCGGCTTTCTGATGCAAAAGGAGCTGGACTATCTGGGCGGCGCGCTGGACAATCCCCAGCGGCCTTTTGTGGCGATTCTGGGCGGGGCCAAAGTCAGCGACAAAATCGCCGTCATCGAAAATCTGTTGACGAAAGTGGACGCGATTCTCATCGGCGGCGGCATGGCCAACACCTTTCTGGCTGCCCAGGGCTACGCCACCGGCAAAAGTCTGATAGAAGAAGAGGCCATCGACACCGCCCGCAAACTGCTGGCAAAGGGAGAAGACTGCATCCATCTGCCGGTGGATCTGGTGGCAGCAGACGCCTTCGCCGCGGACGCAGCCCACAAGACCGTCGCCGTGGACGCCATCCCCGAAGGCTGGATAGCCCTGGACATCGGCCCGGCGACGATTGCCCACTTCGCCAATCGGCTGGCCGGGGCCAAGACCGTCATCTGGAACGGGCCGATGGGTGTCTTTGAAATGCCTGCTTTTGCCGCGGGCACAGTCGCCATCGCCGAGATTTTGGCCAGTCTGCCCAACGCGGTGACGGTCATCGGCGGCGGCGACAGCGCGGCCGCGGTGCGCCAGGCCGGGCTGGACGGGAAGATTTCCCACGTCAGCACCGGCGGCGGGGCCAGTTTGGAATTTCTGGAAGGCCAGGTGTTGCCCGGTGTGGCCGTGCTTGCGGATTTGAAATAGCAATCAGCGAACGGCGATAGGCGACTGGGAAGATAGCCGCCGTTCGCTGTTCGCCTATCCCCAATATCCAACAATGTCCCTACTCAAACGACTTGCCTCCCTTTTTACAGGCAGACCGTCCAGCGGTAGCCGCAACCTGACTATTTATGTGTTGAGCAACCGCTGCAAGGAGCCGCTCAGCGCCGAGGTGGATACACTCAACGCGCTGAGCGGCAGCGACGACGGCGACGCCGCCTATTACACCCGCAAGGTGATCCAGGGCACGGGCAAGAACCGCTGCTTTGCCCAGGTGGAGGTGGAACTCTGGTTCGACAGCGGGCGCAAATTGCTGCGCCACGCGGTCAGCGGCGGGCGCTGGCTCACCGCTGAAGAGTACGCGGCAGAACTGGAACGCTTCAACGCGCCGCCGGAGGAAGAAGCGGATGACGGGGGATCGGGTGGCTTTGGATAACAACAAGTGGGACGCAGATTTTCGTGATTTGGATTGATTTGCGCTGATTGCCTGACTTTGCAGGAGGTAAGTATGTATCCGATCCCTCAGATGGCTCCAATCTCAGATTTAAAACATCGCCACGCGGAAGTATTCAAGCGGCTGAAGGAGGGTCCAGTGCTTCTGGCGAGTCGCAGCCAACCGGCAGCGGTTCTGGTCTCGCCTGAACGGTGGAATGCCATTGTGGCCTATATTGACGACCTCGAATGTGGCATTGAAGCCTTACAGACTGAACTGGCAGTGGCAAAAGGCGAAGATGACTTCGAGCGGTTGACGCCGGCAGAGGTCGAAGAGTGGCTCGGCGATGAAGATTTATCAGATTGACATCCCGCGTCGTGTGCGGACTCTTTGTTTCTGCGTCATCTGCGTCCCCTCTTTTTTCACAACTCAGGAGTGACTCCAGTGAAAAAAGGGTAACGGGGGGGTGAAAACTCGCGAAAAAATCGCGGGCGGGGTAAAATAGGAAGGCAAGAGAAATAGAAGACCCTGATTCCTATCAAAGCGAGAAACGTCATGTTTGTAGCCAATCAACAGCATAGGCAAAGCGCACTGTTCAGCACGTTGGACGAATTGAACGAGAAGTCCCGAGCTGCGCTGGAGAATTCATGGGCGGGGACATTTCGGCGGGAAGTCTTTGCCCGACTGGACGAGAAACCATTTGGCGTGTTGTATGCGGAAATGGATTCGCGGCCAAACACGCCGGTGAATGTGCTGATCGGGCTGGACGCGCTGCGCACGGGCTTTGGCTGGACCAACGAAGATATGTACGAAGCCTTTCAATTCAACTTGCTGGTGCGCTATGCATTGGGCTACGAGAATCTGAACGAAGGTTACTTTACCTTACGCACGATGTACAATTTTCGCAATCGCTTGAGCAACCACATGCAAGAGACAGGCGAGAACCTGCTGGACCGGGCATTTGAGCAGGTGACAGACGAACAGATCGCGGCGCTGGCCCTGTCGACAGCGAATTTACGCGTCGATTCGACTCAGATCGCCAGCGACATACGCACGAGCAGCCGGCTGCAACTGCTGGTGGAGGTGTTGGGCCGGGTGCAGCGGATGTTGAGCGAGACAGACAAGCAGCGCTATGCGGAGCTGCTGGGCAGCTACGTCAAAGAGAAAGCCAGCCACTATATATACCGTCTCAAAAGTGGCGAATATGCGGACAAAATCGCGGGCATCGGTCCGGTCATGCACCGTTTGCTGGCCGAGTTGAGCGCTGGGTATGAGAAAGAAATCGGCTATCAACTGCTCAAGCGGGTCTTTGACGAACATTTCGTCTGGACGGAAGAAGAGCAGAGGGCCAAAGAGCCAGCCGAATTGAAGGCGGACAGCCTGCAAGCGCCGGACGACTGGGAGGCGACCTATCGTCAGAAGCAGGGTGAGTCCTATCGGGGCTATGTGGGCAACATCAGCGAGACCTGTCATCCCGACAACCCTGTCCAGTTAATTGTTAAAGTGCAGACCGAACCCAACGTGACCGATGATGAGCAGATGCTGGTCGATGCCTTGCCCAACCTGCGCCAACGCACGGATGTGGAAGAAATCGTTACCGACGGCGGTTACAACGGACCTGCCATTGACCAAGCTCTGGATGGAACGGACATCCGTCACATCCAGACTGCTATTCGGGGCGGACGCACACCTGACGGTCTGTTAGGTTTGGCCGATTTCGCGTGGGAAACCAGCCCGGAAGGTCAACCCATTGCCTTCACCTGTCCCCAAGGTCAGACCATTGCGGTCGAGGCCGGGCGTGGCGCAGAACGCTTTATTGCCCGCCCCGATGCAGAGACGTGCTCTGCCTGTCCTCTTCTCGCCATTTGTCCTTTGCGACCGCAGGGCAATCACCGTTTTCCTGTCCTCTACTTTGCCCTGCGTGCCTTCCTGGTTGCCAAAAAGCGTCAGCTTGTGGCTGCCTTTCTTTCCGCTCCCGGCAATCCCCGGGCCGCCGTCGAATCCACTATCCGTTCTGTCAAGCAACCCTTTCGTCACGGCAAGGTTCTGGTTCGTGGTCTTTTCCGCGTCTCTTGTGTTGTCATTTCTTCTGCCTTGATGGTCAATGCGCGCCGTCTGCACAAGTTGGCCACAGAAAAAAGACAAAATTCCACTTCTGCCGCCCAAAATTTACCTGTTTTTGCCTGTTTTGCCCTCCTCCAGGCCCTTTTTGCGCCTTTGCTGGCGGGGTGGCGTCGTTTTCGACTCGGCAACGCCTGCTTGACCTCTGCCTTCCTGTCGTCTCTCTTTCCCTCCCTACCCTCCCTTTCCCTGCCCGTTTTGTACCTTCTTTCAGGGGAGTCAT
>JACQGT010000568.1 GCA_016199425.1 Chloroflexota bacterium | reverse complement strand
GTCTGGGGCGACCCGGATCGCTACGTCCAGCAATACTGGTCGGACTTTGCCCGGCAGGGCTGGTACTTCACCGGCGATAGCGCACGCAAGGACAGCGACGGCTACTTCTGGATCATCGGGCGCATGGACGATGTGATCAAAGTCAGCGGCTACCGGCTGGGCACGGCGGAGGTGGAGAGCGCGCTGGTCAGCCACACGGATGTGGCCGAGGCAGCCTGCATCGGCGTGCCCGACGAGCTGCGCGGCAATGTGATCCACGCCTACTGCATCCTCAACAACGGCGTCACCGGCGGCGACAGCCTGGCGGACGCGCTAAAGCAGCATGTGCGCACGGAAGTGGGGCCGATTGCCGTGCCCGCCAAGATCAGCTTTGTGGACAGCCTGCCCAAGACCCGCAGCGGCAAAATTATGCGCCGGCTGCTCAAAGCCCAGGTGATGGGCCAGCCCATCGGCGACACGAGCACACTGGCGGACTAGCGACTGGGGATTGGGGACTGGGGATCGGGGACGAGCAGTGCTGCCCGGAGTCTCCAGTCTCCAGTCCCCAATTGTCTTGACAAGGACAGGTGGAGGGAAAGGCTACGGTTCAGATCGGCTACAGTTACGCCCTGGAAGGCGAGGATATTGTCCTGCGCGTAGATAAAGAACTCGTCGATCCGGAGTTCTTTGCGCGTTTCCTGGATTATTTGAATGTTCAGGCGATGCGGCGGCGAAGCCGATTGACAGAAGTGCAAGTTGAAAAACTCGCCGCAGAAGTGGATAGGGCAGTTTGGCAGCAACTGAAGTCGCGTGTTCTTCCAGATACAGAGTAGCAACCAATGGAAGATCGACCGGAATTTTCCGTTTCTTTCACGTAACCTGCGTTGAGTTGCCCATCGTACCCTCTACCGCCCGCAGCACAATCTCCCCGAAGACCCCCTCCTGCTCGGCCACAATCTCCCGCTGTTTGATCAACTCCAGCACGGCCAGAAAGGTGACGACGATCTCCAGCCGGCTTTTCTCCGCGGAGAGGAGCGCGCTGAAACGCAGCGGTTCGACGGATGAACGCATCTCTACGGCCCGCACCCGCTGGCGCACCACTTCGATCTGCTCGGCGACGGTAATCGGGTAGGTCTGCACTCGGGGTTTGGGTGGGTCGCTGGGGATACGGCGCAGGGCCTTCTGCACGGCCGCGGCCAGTTTGTCCACGCTTACATTGCCCAGGTCCAGTTTGCGCTCGACGTGGGGCGGCGGGGCCAGCCGGACAAAGGCGCGCAGACCAGCCTCCTCGCGCAGACGCAGCCCCTCGGCCACAACTTTGAACTGGCGGTATTCCAGCAACTGCTGGATCAGCGCGTCGCCCGACTCTTCCTCGTCGTCTTCTTCCGGCGGACGGGGTTTGGGCAGCAGACTGCGGCTTTTGAGATAGAGCAGCCGGGCCGCAATCACCAGAAAATCGGCCAGCGCGCCCGGCTCGATCTCCTCCAGCCCCTCGATGGCTTTAATGTACTGATCCGTCACCGCCACCAGCGAGATTTCGCTGATCTCTAACTCTTCCCGTTCGATGAGGTGGAGGAGCAGGTCCAGCGGGCCTTCAAAGATGGGCAAACGGACGGGCCAGGCAGAGCCGAGAGCGTTGGGGAGGAGCGTCATAACTGCAAAGGGTCGATTTCTTCAACGGTTCTTACCTGCGGGATCAAATCCGCGTGAATATCGTTGAAAATATCACGCAGATTCTCCTTCAACTCATCCAACGTTTCGCCTTGCGTCATAGAATCAGGATGACTCTCCAGATATCCCAACCACCTGCCGTCAGCTTCTCGCCAATGGACAATCTTAACTGATTTCATTACTGCCCTTTTATCCATCCACTTCGTCAAAATAAGTCCAACCATCCAGACTGGGCGGCTCGATGCCCAATTGGGTCAGAATCGTCATAATCTGCGCCCGGTGTTCGGTGGCGTGATTGATCACTTGGGTTAGAAGAATCGTTTTGGGCACGTCCCGCGGCGTGCCATCCCAGTCGACTTGCACCGACTCATCGGCTTGCGCTTTGGGTGCCCATTCGATCAGACCAGAGCCGGTTTTGTGTATGGACTCCCCCACTTCCGCCAGGGTCGGCGGCGGCGCGCCCTGTGGGCGGCGAAAGGGCTGGCCTGTGCTGATGCGGGAAAAGTAGGATTGTTCAGCCCCGGCGATGTGCTGCCACGTGTCGCGAATGGAGCCGTAGACGCCAGGGATTGTCGCGTCCAATTGCTCATCGGTCAGCCCCACGCATCTTTCAAGCAGACGTAGATTAGCCCAGCGGTTGTGGAGAAAGAGGGTTGTGAGTGTATCAGTGGGTTGCATAAAAGTCTCCTGGGTTTGTCCGTTATGAGTTTTCGGCTAGATGTTGGAAGCGTTGCCCCTTCTGGGCCAGTTCGCGCAGAATGCGGGCCGTGTCTGCCTCGTCGCTGCCGTCGATGCGCTCCACCTGTGCGCCGGCCTGACGCAGCCTCTCCTCGTCCTGGCCACTGACCCCGGCCACGCCGCCCACAATTGTCACAAATTTGGCCTGCATCGCCTCCTCCACGCGGAAACCCACAGCCGGGCGGAAGCGCTCGATGTAGGGC
>JACQGT010000539.1 GCA_016199425.1 Chloroflexota bacterium | reverse complement strand
GGATGGGTGTGGGGACCATCCAAACAATTTGTAGGACGGAATGGTATTCCGTCCTCACCGGCGGATTGCCAATCCGCCCTACAATAATCGGCCACTGAGTAGCCCTGACCAGCGAATTGCGACCTTCGCTGGTCAGGGCCTATTGACAAAATTTCTGTTGTGACTTGAGGGTAAGCCGGCGTTAGAACGCGGATTTCAGAATTTACGGATTTGCTCTGTGTAATCTGCGTTCATCTGCTTGCCACGATTCCGGGAATCGGCCACAAAATCACTCGAATGTCCGGGCACGTTTGGCCGATTCCCGGAATCAGATCGCCCAAGTTATTTACGGACAGTTACTTACTGGGAGAGAGCAGCCGCCCAGGGAATCGCCTTCAGGTAGGGGTCGGGCTTCACCGCGTCGCCGCTGCTCCACACTTCGTCGATCAGCCCTTTGCCGTTGATCTGGCCGATGCGCACGACCTTCCACGTGTGCTGGTTCTCTGGCTCCACCTTCACCAGACCTTCGGGGGCCTGGAACTGGATTTCACCAGACTGGGCCGCTGCACGCACAGCGTCCACATCGGTGCTACCGGCCTTCTCCACCATCGCCTTCCACAAATAGACACCGAAGTAGCCTGCCTCAATCGGGTCATCCGTCACCCGGTCCGCACCGTAGGCTGTCTTGTAGGCTTCCACGAATTTGGCATTTTCCGGGGTGTCGGTGGTCTGGTAATAGTTCCAGGCCGTGTAGTGGCCGGCGATGTTCTCGATGCCGATGCCGCGCACTTCCTCTTCCGCCACGCTCACGGACATCACCGGCAGGCTCTCTGGGGTGAAACCGGCATCTTTGAATTGCTTGAAGAAGGCCACATTGCTGTCGCCATTCAGGGTGTTGAAGATGGCGGCGGGCTTGGCTTCCTGAATTTTGCTGATGATTGTGCTGAATTCCGTGCCGCCCAGGGGAACGTACTCCTCACCGGCCAGGGCGATGCCCGCATCTTCCAACTGGGCTTTGATGATCAGATTGGCCGTGCGCGGGAATACGTAGTCCGAACCGAGCAGGTAAATGCTCTGTGCGCCCAGTTCGTTGACCAGAAAATCCACGCCGGGGATAATCTGCTGGGTCGGCTCCGCGCCGGTGTAGAAGATATTGGGCGACGCTTCCAGCCCCTCGTACTGCACCGGGTAGAAGAGCAGACCGTTCAGCTCCTCAAAGACGGGCAGCACAGCCTTGCGGCTGGCGCTGGTCCAGCAGCCAAAGACAACCGCCACCCCGTCCTGCTGGATCAGTTTGCGGGCTTTCTCGGCAAAGGTGGGCCAGTCGCTGGCGCCGTCTTCCACCACTGCTTCCAGCATTTTGCCGTTGATACCGCCCGCGGCGTTGATTTCGTTGATCGCCAGCAGCGTGGCATCCCGCACGGAGACTTCGCTGATGGACATTGTGCCGCTGAGGGAATGCAGCACGCCGACTTTGATGGTGTCACTTTCTGCCGCGGGGGCCTCGGCGGCGGGCGCTTCGGCTGCCGGGGCTGACGCTGCGGGGCCAGCGCAGGCCGAGATTACCAGAGCCAGCATACAGAGTAATAGCACCGCGGCCCGAACGCGCAGACCGCGTTTTTTGACGTTATCTCGAACGTTTCCTTCTCGCTGCGACATTGACTTTTCCTTCCCTTTGCGCGGGGATGTTGTGATGGGTATGAAACGGTTGGTCGAATTCGCCCTTTTCGCGCCGCTGCAATTCGGCCACGTGTTCGACCACAAGCAGTTTACTCTGTCTTGCCGGGTCTATCATCGGATAGAACGAACATACTTGCGAGTGTGCTATTGGTGCATATTGCACAAGCTATTGCTGGCCCTGTTGTGTTTCTTATCTTTTCTCTTTGGGGGAATTAAAAGGGATGCGACCGGCATGTGCAGCTCGCACAGCACGGACGCATCCCTTTGTGCATTTTGTATCGGGCGTTGTAATGCCTGCCTTTGTGGTTAGAAGAGAAAATAGCGCTGGGCCATCGGCAGACTTGCCGCGGGTTCGCAGGTGAGCAGCACCCCATCGGCCCGCACCTCATACGTCTCCGGGTCCACCTCCAGAACGGGCATTGCGCTGTTGTAGATCATCTGCGCCTTGCCCACAGAACGGCAATTGCGCACAGCCACCGTCTGCTTGCCCAGCCCCAACTGCTGGGGAATCCCTGCCTCCAGGCTGGCCTGGGCCATAAAGACGAGACTCGTCGCCGGGGTTGCCCCGCCGTAGCTGCCAAACATCGGCCTGTACAAGACCGGCTGGGGTGTGGGAATCGACGCGTTGGCGTCGCCCATCACACTCCAGGCGATGAAGCCACCCTTGACAACCATCTCCGGCTTCACGCCAAAGAAGGCAGGCTTCCACAGAACAATATCCGCCAGCTTGCCCGGCTCAACTGAGCCTACCTCCCCGTCGATGCCGTGGGCAATGGCCGGGTTGATGGTATATTTGGCGATGTAGCGCTTCACCCGTTGGTTGTCGTTGCGGGTGCTGTCGCCCGCCAGCGTGCCCCGCTGCACCTTCATTTTGTGGGCCGTCTGCCAGGTGCGGATGATCACCTCCCCCACCCTGCCCATGGCCTGGGAATCGCTGGCAATCATACTCAGCACGCCCAAATCGTGCAGAATGTCCTCCGCCGCAATCGTCTCGGCCCGGATGCGGCTCTCGGCAAAGGCCACATCCTCCGGGACCAACGGGTTCAGGTGGTGGCAGACCATCAGCATATCCAGATGTTCGGCGATGGTGTTGACGGTGTAGGGCCGGGTAGGATTGGTGGAGGAAGGCAGAATGTAGGGGAAGGAAGCGATGCGGATGATGTCCGGCGCGTGGCCGCCCCCCGCGCCTTCGGTGTGATAGGTGTGGATGGTGCGCCCGGCGATGGCCTCAATCGTGCGTTCCTCATAGCCCGCTTCGTTGAGCGTATCCGTGTGGATGGCCACCTGAACGTCGAATTCTTCGGCCACAGTCAGGCAGGTGTCGATGGCCGCCGGGG
>JACQGT010000538.1 GCA_016199425.1 Chloroflexota bacterium | reverse complement strand
CTTTGGGCCAGCGCTCCAACACTTCGCCGATGCGCACCGCGGCCCCACTGCCCTGCTGCATCCGCTCGTAGGCGTCGGTGATCTGCTGCGCGCCGCTGTTGAGCAGCCCCAAATAGACGATAAACTGGACGTACTGGCCGATGGTCAGGTCGCCGCCGATGATGAGCATCCCGCCCACAAAAACCACGATTGTGGCCGCAATGCGCACCACCAGACTGGGCAGGGGCGAAATGGCGCCGCTCTGCAGGACGAAGCGTAGATTCTGATTCACATAATTTTCGTTGGCGGCGCGAAACGCCCGCCCCACCGCGTCGCCCTGGGCGTAAGCCGTCAACATACGAGCCGCGTTCAGATGTTCCTGGGCAAAAGCAGCCAGTTTGGCGATCTCCTGCTGCACCCGGATGAAGGAGGATCGCAACACCCGGCCCAGACGCACTTGCACGGCGATGCTCAGGCTTAGCATCACCACCACCATCAGGGCCAAGGGGGGACTGGTGCGCCCCATCAACCCCGCGCCTATGAGGAGCAGAAAAAAGGCGTGCATAAACATCTGGAAGCCCGCACTGTAGAAGCGCCAGACATAAATAAAATCACTGGTGCTGCGCGAGAGCAGGTCGCCCGTACCGTAATCCTGGCGGGTCTCCCGGTCGAAGAGCAGAAGCCGGTGGAACATATCCTGGCTCATCTGGTAGGAGATGCCGGCGGCGATGTTGCCCGTGAGCATCCGCAGCAGATAGCGGAAGAAGGCAACGGTTCCGGCCAGGAGCATCAGACCACCCGCATACCAGGCCAGGTCACGGGGAGGTGCGCCCCGGTTGAGCGCGTCCACAGCCCAGCCCAGCCAGGTGGGGCTGAAGGCGCTGGCCCCCGCGCCGACCAGCGCGTAGAGCGTGCCGATGACCAGCGCCCTATAGTAGGGGCGCTGGTAGGGGAGGAGAATCTGGAGTCCGCTTTTTTGCATCAGGGGGCCTTTGCTCTGGAAGCGACCGAAGGTTCGGACACGGATTTGTACGGATGTGACGGACCGTCACGAATCGGACGGTCTGATTGTAACGGATGTGAGGCTATCGGGCAAGAATGAAAAGCAGTTTTCTAAACCGGTGTAGTATCTCCACTTGTCCTCTGGGCTGAAACGTGTTACAGTGGGAGCGCCCAAATTACAACCGAATTCTACTGCCCAATCATCAGGAGGAAGCCAATGGCAAGCAACAGAGGCCTTGCATACATCAAGCCGGGGGTTGTCGAAGTACGCTCCATCGACTATCCCGAACTGGCCCTCGGGCCGCGTAAATGTGAACACGGCGTGATTTTGAAGATTATTTCTACCAATATCTGTGGCTCGGATCAGCATATGGTGCGCGGACGAACGACTGCACCGGAGGGGCTGATTTTGGGCCACGAGATCACCGGCCAGGTGATCGAGGCCGGTCGGGATGTGGAGTTTATCCGCGTGGGGGATATCGTGTCGGTACCTTTCAACATTGCCTGTGGCCGCTGCCGTAACTGCAAAGAGGGCAAGACCGGCATCTGCCTGAATGTGAACCCGGCCCGTCCCGGCGCTGCCTATGGCTATGTGGATATGGGCGGCTGGGTCGGTGGCCAGGCTGAGTACGTGATGGTGCCCTATGCGGATTTCAATCTGCTCAAGTTTCCAGACCCGGCCCAGGCTATGGAGAAAATTCGTGATCTGACGCTGCTTTCGGATATTTTTCCCACCGGCTATCACGGCGCGGTCTCGGCTGGTGTCGGCCCCGGTGCCACTGTCTACGTGGCTGGCGCTGGACCGGTGGGGCTGGCCTGTGCCCATTCCTGCCAACTGCTCGGCGCGGCGGTGGTGATCGTCGGCGATCTGATCCCCGAACGGCTGGCGCAGGCTGCCAGCTTTGGCTGCGAAACCATCGACCTGCGCAAGGAGGCTTCGATAGAGGATCAGATCGAGGCGATTCTGGGCGCGCGCGAGGTGGACTTCGCGGTGGACTGCGTGGGCTTCGAGGCGCGCGGCCACGGCCACGCCCATGTCCACGAGCAGCCAGCCACCGTCCTCAATACAGTCATGAGCGTCACCCGCGCCGGCGGCGGCATCGGCATCCCCGGTCTCTACGTGACGGGCGATCCCGGCGGCATTGATGACAACGCCAAGATCGGGATGCTGGGTATCCGCATCGGTCTGGGCTGGGCCAAGTCCCACTATTTCGTCACCGGCCAGTGCCCGGTGATGCGCTATCACCGGCAACTGATGATGGCGATCCTGTATGACAAAGTGCAGATCGCCAAGGCGGTCAATGCGCAGGTGATCTCGCTGGATGACGGGCCAAAGGGCTACAAGGACTTTGACAAGGGGGCCGCGACAAAGTATGTCATCGATCCGCATGGGATGATCCGTGCGTAGACAAATGGATCTCGTAAAAAAGAGCCGACCGGGTATTCCGGTCGGCTCTGCGCGATTGTAGTTCCCGTTAGAGTGATTTGATGGCTGAATCAGCAACGAACAACGAAGGTATACGCAACGCCGTCCTGGATGCTTACGCTCTGTCCGGCGCGCAGATCCATCTCCTACAGAGTCGGTGGAATCACATCTACCGGGTGGAGGCGGCGGACGGGGCGCGCTACAGCCTGCGTATCTGCGCGCCAGAGTTCAAAGATCGGCGTTGGATGCAGGACGAGCTGGCCTTCCTGGACTTTGTGGCCGAGGTGGGGACGATCTGCGCTCCCCGCCCTGTGCGCAACCGGGACGGGGCGCTGATCACAGCCATCCCGGCGGAGGAGGGCGAACGGCTGGCCTGTCTCTTTGAATGGGTGGAGGGGGAGCCTTCCTACCGCAATCTGACCGTCGATATGATGGCACAGATCGGGCGTCTTACCGCCCATCTTCACGAGATCGGGCGGGCCTTCCTCTTCCCCGACGCGACCAACGGCTTCCGGGCTGACTACCGCTACGATCAGGCCCTGGCTCGCTCCCACCGGGAGTGGATACCCGAACACCGGGCGGAGATCGGCCCGGAGAACGAAGCGCTGTTGCAGCGAGCCATCGACTTTGTGGTGGAGGGGATGGATCGGGTGGGACAGGCGCGGGCGACTTACGGCGTCATCCACGCCGACCTCCACTTCGGCAATTTTCTTGTCCACAACGGACAGGTGAGCCTCATCGACTTTGACCAGTTGGGCCGGGGCCACTACTGCTACGACATCGCCTTTCTGCTCACCGAACTCTACGACGAGCCGGAGAGCCAGCCTGCCCGCTGGCAGGCGTTCAAAGCGGGCTACGCCGAAGTCACGCCCCTGCCCTTCGACGACGACGCAGAGCTGGCCCCCTTTCTGATCGCGGTTGGACTGGCCTTTTTGGATTGGGTCTACAACGCGCCCAATCCCCAGGTGCGCGCAGAGAAGATGCGTTACGCGCCGGGAGTCTATCGAATGCTCCGGGAAAAGATAGGAGCGAGGCAAGTGCATAGCCCTGTGGATAAAATTAGCAAAAGACAGACAATCTCCGAGCCAACAGAACGAATAGAGATAGCCCAAAAACTATTGGGGGCCGGACGAGCCTTTTCTCCCGAAAGGGATGCGGTGGCTGAGTTGATGGCAGAGCGGGCTACCGATGAGCGGACATACGATGGATGAGGTGTGCAGTGAAGCGAGACGAGCTACTCAAAATTTGGCAAGCAGAAGAGCGCCAGCCCTTCGTCGGCTGGGACTTCTCCTATCTGGCCGGGCGAATGGTGGAAGATCCCCTGCCCTGGGATTACGTTCAACAGGCGGGGGAGTTGATGGACGGCGCGTCCTCTGTGCTGGATATGGACACCGGGGGCGGCGAGCGTCTGCTGGAGTTGCGCCCCCACTGGCCGACGCGGGTGGTGGCAACCGAGGAATATCCCCCCAACTTGGCCCTGGCTACCGATCGGCTGGCTCCCCTGGGCGTGGAGGTGCGGGATGTCCGCATCACCGATGACGATCCCCTGCCCTTTGCTGATGGGGAATTCGAGTTGGTGCTGAATCGCCATGCGGCTTTCAACGTCGCGGAAGTGGCGCGCATCCTCGCGCCGGGCGGCTCATTCCTCACCCAGCAGGTTCACGGGCTGTGGACGTGGGATTTGATGGCGTACTTCGGCGCGCAGCCCCAATGGCCCAACGCCACGCCGGAGCAGTATGCGCCGCGCCTCAAGAACGCCGGTCTGGAGATTGTGCAGGTGCAAGAGTGGCGCGGGAAGTTGCGCTTTACGGATGTGGGGGCCATCGTCTATTATCTGAAGGCAGTCCCTTGGGAAGTGCCGGATTTTTCTGTTGCCACCCATCAGGCCGGGCTGTTCGCGCTGCAAGAGCGCCTGGAGCAGACGGGTGATCTCTCCTTCTTCGCCAGCTACTATACGATCGAAGCGCACAAACCCGGAAGGCGAAAATGAACATTCACCACATTCGTCTCTGGCCCGATTGCTCAACCCACCACTTCGGCGTAGGTAAGCAGGCGGGCTGTCGCTTCGTCCAGCGTGGCGAATTCCCCCTGGCCCACTGCGGCCACAATCGCCGCACCCACGGCTGCTTCTTCGGCCAGGGCGGGGATGTGCAGGGGCATAGCGAAACGCTGCGCCAGAATATCGGCCAGCAGCCGGTTGCGCCGCACGCCGTTGCCCGCCCCCACCAGCGGTGACCGTTCCCCGATGATCGGGGCCATCTGCTCCCCGAAGCGGTAAAATCCTTCCGCCATCCCTTCCAGCAGAGCACGGGCAAAATGACCCGGTGTAAGATTGTCCGGCGACAGCCCGCTGAAGCTGGCGCGCAGGTTGGGGTCCACCCGGCTGCCGGTGAAGAAGGGTGCGCAGCGCAGACCGTCGCTGCCCGGCGCGACGTGGGCCGCCAATGCGGTCATCCGTTCGTAGAGATCGTCCGTGGCTGCGCCATTGAAAAGTTGTTCCCCCACCTGGCGGAAGAAGTTGAGCAGATAGGCATAGGAGCGCCCGCCAAACAGCCCGCCGCCAATGAGCAGATAGTGACCGCCAGGGAAGGGGCGATTCTCCAGGCCGGGGATGAAGTGGAACTCGTCTGTGCGCGCCGAAATCTGGCCGCCGGTGCCCACATTGAGCAGCAGACTGCTGGCCGGCTCGCGCACGCTGCCGATGAAGCTGGCCTGGTTGTCGCCCAACGCCACAGCCACGGGCAGCCCGGCGCGCAGCCCGGTCTGGCTGGCAATCTCCCAACGCAGACCGCCCGCGCGTTGGCCCGCCACACCGACAGGCGGGAAGAGTGCGCCAGGCAACCCCAGTCTTTCCAGCAGCGCCCAATCCCAACGGTTTGCCACAATGTCAAAGACGCCAGAACTCCCCGCCAGGGTGGGGTCGCTGCTGGGCGGCGTACCCGTAAGGAAAGTAACAACGGCGTCGGGGATGAAGCAGGCGGTCAGGGGCGGGGAGGGCAACTGTTTTTGTTCGTGCAGCCAAAAGAGGGTCGTGGCGAGAAAACCGGCCGCGGGCAGACAACCCATACGCCGGAAGGCTTCCACGCCACCCGCTTGGGCGATGAAGCGTTGCAGATAGCTTTCCTGGCTGCCGGGGATTTTCTCCTGCGCGCGCAAGTCTTGCCAGGTGATGGCCGGGCGCACGGGCGCGCCCGCAGGATCGAGAAAGGCGACGCCGTGCTGCTGGCCGGTGATGCCGATGCCGCATACGGTTTCTGGATCGATTTGCGCTTTTGCCACAATACCTGCCAGACAGTCGATAGTAAGCCGCTGCAACTGTTCCACATCCAATTCAGCCCGGCCCGGGCCAGGGAACGTTCCCGCAACGTTTGTCGTCGTATGATGGGCCAGCAGCCCACCGGATTCTGTATCCAATACCACTGCGCTCAATGTTGTCGTGCCGATGTCGAGTCCGATGTACATAGGATCGTCCTCTGGGGATGATGGGATAGGGGATAAGAAACGGGAGATGATGGGATAATGGGATGATGCAGCACGCTCTGCGCATCATCCCATTATCCCACCATCCCTGCATACTGCGATTTAACACCTTTTTCCGGAGCAATGCAAATCCCTTATGCGTGTCTTGCCACATCTTTTTGCCAACAACCGGGCCTGGGCCAGGCAGATGGAAACCAATCATCCCGGTTTTTTCCAGACCCTGGCCCGCCAACAGAATCCTGAATATCTCTGGATCGGCTGTGCGGACAGCCGGGTTCCCGCCAATCAGATCGTTGGCCTGTTGCCCGGTGAGCTTTTCGTCCATCGCAACGTAGCCAATCTGGTGGTTCACACCGACCTGAACTGTCTCTCTGTGATGCAATTTGCCGTGGATGTGCTGCACGTCAAACACATTATCGTATGCGGTCATTACGGCTGCGGCGGTGTGCGCGCCGCGCTGCTGCAGAGCCGGTTGGGATTGATCGACAATTGGCTGCGTCATATCCAAGACGTGGCGCAAAAGCACGCACAGCGACTCTCTCCGCTTGCCGACGAAACCCAACGGGTCGCCAGACTGTGTGAACTCAATATACTCGAACAGGTGATGAATGTTTGCCAGACGACGATTGTACAGGACGCCTGGGAACGGGGGCAATCTCTGACTGTTCACGGCTGGATCTACGACATCAACGATGGATTGTTGCGGGATTTGGGCCTTTGCATCACCGAATCGACGAACATCTGGGAGGCATATCACGCGATTCTGGGCTGATTTGGGTGTACTTCAGTTTCGGGGCAGGCGATTCCGGGAATCGACCAGCACCACTCGGCAAGGCAGGAGATCGTCTGGTCGATTCCCGGAATCAGACGCTTTCGCCCCCAACTTGAAGTACACCCGCTGATTTGGCGATGTTGGCGTTTTTGTGAAATCTGTAGTACATTCGGCGTAAGCAAACTGGTAAAAATGATGAGTCTGGATGGGGAGGCGGAGCTATGACGATAAGCGAACGGATCACCAATCAGGTGCTGCTCGACGCGGTTTTCCTCACTGCCGAAGAACTCGAAGCCAACCGTTTCGATCTCATTGCACGCGCCGATCTCTGGGATCTCTTCTATAATCGGGCGTCTGTCTATGCGGGCGCGCCGGTGGTGGCCTTGTCCGGTCTCAGCGACGCCGAGAAGAAGAGCATCCAGCGCAAACTGATCGAAAGTCTGGCCCGCCAGCAAAAGCCCATCGCACTGACTTTCGGCCACCTCAATTTGCGACCCGGACCCGGTGTGCAGTACGGGGTTTTGCAAACTGTGCCACCCGATACGCAGCTACAGGTGTTGGGCGAGGAGGGCGATTGGGTGCGCGTCCAGACGGATGGGCGTCAGGGCTACGTCCATCGGGATTACGTGAAGCTGCCCAATCAGCCCGTGAAGAATCGTCTACTGGCTACCCAGCCGGAGCTGCTACGGGTTTCCCTTACGCCACTTGCCGCCTTCAGGCTGGACACGGCGCGGTTGGCAGCAGGCACGTTAGCCTTTGCCGTGGCCGATCTGTGGAATCGTTATGGCGGTTTGCTGGCTGTTCTGTCCAATGAGTTGAGAATCGATCCGGGCGTGGCGGTAGCTGTGCTGTTGGCTGAATCAGGCGGACACGGCTTCGCGCCCGGTCCGAATGGCTCGCGGATGATCATTCGCTTCGAAAATCACATCTTCTACGACCGCTGGGGGCGCAACAACCGGGAGAGCTTCGACCGCCATTTTGCCTACGCCCAGGGCCAAACGTGGACCGGACACCGTTGGCGGCCCGATCCCAACGCCCCCTGGCAGGAGTTCCACGGCAACCAACCAAAGGAGTGGCAGGTCTATGAATTTGCTACCGGGCTGGATCGCCGGGCAGCCAGAGAATCGATCAGTATGGGGCTTCCCCAAATGATGGGGTTCAACGCGCTGGCGGTGGGCTATCCCCACGTGGACGCAATGTTCGACGCTTTTGCCAGCAGCGAAGCTCGGCAAATCTTCGGCTTTTTCGATTTTGTGCGCAGCAAAGCGGGTATCTCGTCGCTGCGCAGCCGGGACTACCCAACGTTCGCGGGAATCTACAACGGCCCTGGGCAGGCTGGGGTCTACGGGGCTATTATTCAGGAGAGAACCGATATTTTTGACCGCCTGTGGAGCCCGTCCACGCGGGAGATTGCTCCTGCACCCGCGGATATGCCGGCCAGAACAGCGGAGAGCGACCTGCCCCGCACAGCCGGCGAAGCAGAACGGGTTGCCCTGCGCCGTCAATTGGCCCGTCTGCTGGCCGACCAGCGCCGCTCCTTTTTGTACCATCAAGCACTGCTTGTCGTCGGGCTGGTGGCAATTCTGGCTGGTGTTGCGCTGCTTTTTGGCGACAATGCCGGGGCCGGTATTGCCTCGCTTCTGGCCGGTCTGGCTGCTCTGATCGCCTATGTCGTGATTCGTCCTGAAAGGATGAGCGACGCATTTCAGGCCAAAATAAGCGAACTGGGGCGATTGTTGGACCAGTACGAGCGGCTGCCCTGGTAGTTGCTTGACCCGTTCCCAAGAGCATTTGCGGGCCACACTCCACATGGCATCCTCTTCGCCACGCCCGCCCAAATTCATTACCTTTCTTCCTTACGCTTCCGCTGCCGTTTCCGGATCAAAAGAGACGGTCTCTTGCGCGCGTTTATTTGGAGATGCCTACAATGTCAGCCTATCTGCGTCCCTCCTGGATTTTGCGTTTGTCCACTTTGCTGCTTGTTTGGGGCGTTCTGTCCGGCTTCAGCGGTGCTCTGCTCCGGGCGGAAGTAGAAAGTGGGGTGGCGCAACCCGCGTCCCAAGAGGCTACCCCGACACCGCCCGCCCCCGTTGATCGCAGCTTGACCGCTCCTGAGGCCGCATGGGCCGCGTGGGAGGCGCTTTCACCCGATCTGCAGGCCAAAGTGGATGGCCGGATTTTGAGCGAACTGCGGGGCAACGTATTGCCCGCCCACTTGGGTGGAGCTGCGCTTTCCCTTCTCCCGCCTGGCGGTTTCACGCTTGCCCCACAACAGCGCACCCGTTTTATTGTTCATTTGCGGGCTGTCGCCGATCTGTCGGCTGTGGATGAACGGGTCTACGCCAGCCAGGCCGATAGGCGATCTGCTCTGGTAGAGACTCTGCGTGCGACTGCCGAGAGCAATCAGGCCGGTGTGCTGGGTATTCTCAATGCACGTAGTGCGAGCAGGCAAGGCGCAGCGCCCCCGGTAGCAGGCTACCAGCCCTTTTTTATCGTCAACGCCATTGCGGTTGAGGCGGACCTGGCAACAATCATCGAACTGGCGCGACAGGGCGAGGTGAGCAAAATCGTCGCCAACTACCCGCTCTATCCGGTGGCCCAGGAGCCGGAAGATCCAGGAGTCGATAGCCGCACAGCCGATGGGGTGCAGGCCGAAGATGGACATCTCTACCACTGGAATCTACAAAAAGTCCAGGTCGACCGGGTGCATTCCGAGCTGGGCATCCGTGGCGCAGGCGCGGTGGTGGGCGGTTTTGACACGGGCGTAAGCTACCGCCACCCGGCCTTGATCCGCCAATACCGGGGCAACGAGAATGGCGTCTACAACCACAATTACAATTGGTTTGTCCCCGATGGCGAACTCTATCCGAACGGCAATTTGGGGCCGAGCGTTACGAATCAACCCACCGATTGCTCGGACCACGGCACCCACACAATGGGCACGATGGTAGGCGACGCCGGCGGCAACGCGCCTACCATCGGTATGGCCCCCGACGCCCGCTGGATAGCGCTTCCTGGCATCTGCGGGGCCACAATGCCCGGCGGCATCCGGGATGACATCGGCGGCATCAAAGCTTTTCAGTGGTTTCTCTGCCCCACCGACCTGACCGGCGATCTCTCCAGCGCGGATTGCTCGAAAGCCCCCGATGTGGTCAACAGTTCGTGGGGGTCGGCCAATCCAGTGAACGACACTTTCCGCCCGATCTTGCAGGTGCTGCGTGCGGCGGGGGTCGCGCCCGTCTTTGCTGCGGGCAACCCGTCCGCTGGGTTGGGTTCCATCGGCGCGCCGGCCAATGCGCCCGAAGCCATCACCGTCGGCGCTACGGACGAATACGATTCTATAACCTACTTTAGCGCGCTGGGACCGTCCGTCTACCCCGGCGAGCAGAAACCGGAGTTGTCTGCGCCTGGCGACTACGTACTCTCCTCGGTAGGGTCGTCGGAATATATGCGAGCGAGCGGTACATCGATGGCTGCCCCGCATGTCTCCGGTCTGATCGCGCTGCTGGTTTCCGCGGATTTGCAGGACGGCGTGCGGGATTTTGATGTGGAGGATATGGAGCGGTTGATGACGCTCTCCGCCGTAGACCTGGGCGAACCCGGCGCGGACAATTACTACGGCTATGGACGCATCGACGCCTACGCCGCCGTTCAATTGGGACTGACAGCCGGCGATCTGAGCGGGCAGATCTTCGACAAGGAGTACAACACGCCCGTCCCCCATATCCGGGTCGAAGCCTATCACCCGGCGACGAACAGACGATTTACCGTTCAGGCAGACGCCAGCGGTCTCTATTCCCTGACTGTGCCCGCCGGTGACTATCAGGTGACTCTCTCCGGCTGGGGCTACGAGACAACATCCGTGGGCACGCATAAGGTGGTGGGCGGCGCGCTCTCGCTGCTCAACTTCTCGCTGCTCTCGATGCCAAAGGCGGTCATCTCCGGAGTTGTGCGCAACGAGAACGGACCGGTGGCCAATGCGCTGATCTACCCGGCGGGCAACCCGGCGCTGCAGAGCCGCAGCGGCGCAAATGGGCGCTATCAAATTCTACTTCCCTTAGGTCCCGACGAACTGATTGTCGTAGCCCCAAACCATCGCATTCTGCGCCGTTCGATGCAGACGCCAGGCGTGGGCGTCGAGGTCAATCTGGCCTTGAAGAGCGCCCCGTCGATTCTGCTGGTGGATACCAGTTCCCTGGGCGGTTGGTTCCTGGGCTGGCCTGTCTATCGCTTCTTCACCCGCGCTCTGGACGAGCAGAACTACCAGTACGATCTGTGGCGGATTCAAAGCAGCGCCTTTTCCGACACCCAGCCCGGCGCAGACGGATCGACCCGTTACGGTCTTCCCTCCGCGGCTACTCTCAAAACCTATGATCTGGTGATTTGGGTGCAAAGCACCTGTAACGATGCGGAATGTTACGCAAACTCGACAGCGGATATTGGCGCAGACCCGGCCATCGTTGAATATCTGGACAGCGGCGGCAGGCTCTTTATCTCCGGCCAAAATATGGGGGTAGCCGATGGGCAGAGTATCCTGTATGACGAATACTTGCAGGCGGACCTCTACACAAGCGATGGCGGATACACCGGTGACATTGTGACCGGCGCCGATTTTCTCAGCGCCTTTCGTATGCCTCTGACCAACGGCTCGCTCTACGGCTATGCCAATGGCTATCTCTATCTTAGCCCGGATGCGGTTGTGCCCCAGCCAGATGGATTGGCCTTTCCGGTCCTGCGCTATCCTTATGGAGACGCGGCGGCTGCCCTGGCTGTGGCCCCCTGCGATGCTTCCTATCGGGCGCTCTATCTGGCCGCCGGCTACGAGAATCTGACCCCGCGTGCCCACCAGAGCCAGCCCGATTGGACACGCCTGCTGGATGCCAGCATCACTTGGCTGACCGCCGATGCCCGCGACGATCGCTATTCCTTCTCTGCGGGTCTCCAATTCGGGAGCGGGCAAGCGGGCGACAAAGCTGTCTACCCCTTTTCCATAGCGAATTTGAGCAACCAGCCCATGCGCTTTGCCATCGATCTGCGCGGCAACAGTTGGCCGACAACGATTCTGCGCAGAGACACTCCTTTGACGTCTCCCCTCGAACTCCCGGCCTGTTCGCGCAGCGCCTTTGATGTGGTCGTCGATCTGCCCTATTCGGCCCAGTTGGGCGAGCGGGATGCTGTGACTCTTACGGTTGTCTCTACCAGCCATCCGGGTCTCCCCACCTATCAACGCAGATTTGAAACTTTGCAAATGCCCCAGTGGGCCGAAGCAGAACCGCTGCCCAGTAATCGGGGCGGGATGAGCACCCTCGGCCTGGACAACAGCTTTCACATCATCGGCGGCTGGGACCCCTTCTACGGTCCTACGGCTGACCATCAGCGTTTCGACCCATGCAAAGCAACCTGGGAATCCCGTTCACCTCTGCCCGAACCAAGCAGCTATGCTGCGTCCGCGGCCATCGGAGATCGCTTTTTTGTGGCAGGAGGTATTCATGCCGACGCACTTTTTATCTATGACAGCAATACGGACACCTGGTCACAGGGCGCTCCCATGCCCCGCCCATTGTACGGTGCCAGCGGCGCGGCTGCGGGCGGCAAGTTCTATGTCTTTGGCGGCTATGACGGCTTGGATATCTCTACCAGCTTTCTCGCCTACGATCCGGCAACAAACCAATGGCAGGATATGGGGGTGATGGACGGCGGTCCGCGACTGGGGGCGGCATCGGCGGTGGTCGCTGGCGAAATCTATCTCTTGGACGGAGCTTTCAATCCGGGGTTCTTTACCCGCTATACTCCGGCCACAAATCTCTGGCAGCAACTGCCCTCACCCACGTATGGGCGCTACGGCGCGTCACTGGTGGCCGCCCCGGATGGGTATCTCTACCTGTTGGGTGGTCAGAGCAATTTGGTCGAGCGCTATCATCCGGCAACCCTCACCTGGTCATCTGTAAACTACACTTTGGATGCCAACCGAGAGCAGTCTGGTGCTGTCTACGTCGAAGGCAAACTCTATCTGGTGGGTGGTTTCTACCCGACAATCAGCCACGAATCCCTGCGGCTGACCGGTTCTTTCTGTGAATCTGCGTTCATCGATCCACAGACAGCGCTAGAAGCAGGCGGCGAAATTGTCTATACCCTGGACGTGCGATCTGGCGACCGCACCTATCCCAATGCTCGTCTGGCGGCCCCGTTGCATCCGGGACAAAGCTTTGCGGGTTTTGGCGAGAATAGCATAGGCGCATCCTACAACCCATCCACCCACGCAGTAGAGTGGAGCGGGACGCTGCCAGCCAACGCCGCGCCTCTACGGCTGGCCTATGCCGCACCTCTCAAGGAAGGCGTCTGGCGGCCCGGCGACCGCATCACCCACACTGTTCATCTGGACAACGGCTCTACCCTCTCCATGACGCGCAGTGCGGTTGCCCAAATCTTTGCACCCGACTTTTCGGCCAGCACCAAAGCGGTCAGCCAGCAGGCCAGCCCGGTGGGTACGCCCTTCACCTATACGATTGATCTGCGCAGCTACTCGCCTGTGGGCGGCGCGGTCTCCTTCACCGATCCCCTGCCGCCCGCTCTGGACTACGTGGCAGGCAGCCTCGCCGTCGGTGGCGGAACGGGCAGCTACGATCCGGCAACCCATACCGTGCAGTGGCAGGGAGCCGTTGGCGTAGACCGGCCTGGGTTTGTGAATTTGGACACCGGCTATGCCTGGGTCGATACTCTTGGCGAGGGCAAGACGCCTGCGCCAGAGTTCGTTTGGCAGGACATTCGCAGCACTGGTCAGCCTGTCATCTCCGGCATCTATGCAATTGCGTGTGATCTGCCGGTGGGCTTTGCCTTCCCCTTCTTTGGGGATGAGTACACAAAGGCGTGTGTCGATGTCAGCGGCTACATCAGCTTTGGCGATTTTGGATACCCGGATATCTCCAACATCTGCCCACTGCCCCGCGGATCATTCAACTTGCCGCGCATCGCAGGCGTTTGGGGGCAGCTTGCCGTAGACGATGCGGTCTATACGCAGACCTTCGGCGCAGCCCCCCGCCGCTATACAATCTTCCAGTGGACCGACGCCCACTTCTGGGATTTCTGGGATGATTACTTGGGAATCCAGCGTCCTCCAGATACCGACTTCCAGATCGTCCTCCACGAAGATGGCCGTGTGCAAGTGCATATGCTCCGTTTGGGAGCCACGGCCCTCAACCGTTCGACCACCGGGCTGGCCAGCCCCTATGCCGGGCAGAGCGTCACCTATCAGTGCAACCGCAGCAACACAAAACTGCGCGACAAAATGGCAGTGGAGTTCCTGCCACCCGGTGGCGCGCTCCCCGCTCTGGGCCAACAGGTCAGCTTCCAGACGATGGCCCAGGAGAGCACACCGATCAACAGTCTGATTACCAATACGGTAACTATCCGCAACGGCCAGGAAACCTACACCCGCACAGCCACGCTGCTTGTCCGTTCTGTCGATCTGACGGCCTCGACCAAAACGGCCAGCCGCTCCGATCTGCTGCCGGGGGAGAGCGTGGCCTATACGGTGACTCTTGTCAATCAGGGGCTGGCGGTCGCCCAACAAATCTCCCTCTCCGACAGGCTGCCTGCCGGGTTGACCTACGCGCCCGGCTCGCTTGTGTGTAGCAGCGGCGTCTGCAACGAAAATGGGGGGCTGATCACCTGGCAGGGCGGGCTGCCGCCCGGTGACTCTCTCTCCCTCACCTACAGCGCCACGCTGAATACAGTGCTGCCCGACAGGACGCCCCTGACCAACAGCGCCGAGATTCGCAGCGCCGGCGTGGCCGATCTGCGCCGATCCGCCACTGTCTACGCCCGCAGCACAAATCTGAGCGCGTCGGTCTTTGACTTCGGCGGCAGACCCAATGAGCCGGGGGATCGCTTCACGCTGAGCGCGCTGCTGCGCAACACCGGTATTCAGAGCACCGATGCCGATTTCTCCCTGCTCCTGCCCGCCGAACTGAGTTATCTTCCCGGCACGCTGGGTTGTGGAGTCGGCAACTGCCGGACGGAAGCGGGGCGCATTCTGTGGAGCGGCACGCTGCCGCCCCGGGGGTTGGTGGCCGTGCAGATGGATGTTCAACTGTCGCAGAGTGTGGTCTCCGGCCAGCGCATCCGGGTGCAAGGCGAAATGGTGGACCACACCTTTGGGCTAACCCACCCGGTGACCGGTGAGATGCGCGTGGCGCTGCATATGATGATTCCGCTGCTGGAGGGTCTGGGAATCGAACCCCCAATCTTCCTGCCCCTTCTGGAACACCGGCCTATCTTCGAAGAAGCTCCGGCGGCACCAGCACCCACAACGACACCGGCAGTGCCCGGTTCACCCCTGACAACACCTTCTCCAACACCCACCCCAGCCGGGCGTTGAGCCATCGGACAGGCCAATCAAAAGAGCCATCGATCCGGGGATCGATGGCTCTTTTGAAAGAAGTTGGACTTTTCCAAAAAGTCCGACTTCTCATTTACGCCGCCTGCAACTTCTGCACCAGCGCGCTGGTGGACGGCTCGGTCATCACGCTGCCATCCGGGAAGACAATCGTCGGCACGGAACGGTAGCCATTGTTGAGCCGGATGACTGCCTCCATCGCCTCCTCGTCGTGGCTGATGTTGATTTCCGTGTAGGCGACCTGTAGGGAATCCATCACCTTTTTGGCCCGCCAGCAATCCGGGCACCAGTCGGTGGTATACATTGTGATCGATTGGGACATTCGGCGGCTCCTGGATGGTTTGAGTTGCAAGTAGCAGGTGGCAGGTGGTCAGCGTCAGGGCAAATACTTGCCACTTGCATACCTGCCACTCCCTGCCCGCTACAAAAAGTATAGTGTAGTCTACCGTTGGAAGCAAAACTGGACTGTAGCGGAGAGTACATAAGATATGCCGCTTGCGTCCTCCCTTGCGCGGAGGGTACAATTGCCGTAGGGCGGACTGGCAGTCCGCCGCACAGCCGCAGGGCGGACTGGCAGTCCGCCGCACAGCCGCAGGGCGGATTGTCAGTCCGCCACACAGACGCAGGGCGGACTGACAGTCCGTCGCACAGACGCAGGGCGGACTGTCAGTCCGCCACACAGACGCAGGGCGGACTGTCAGTCTGCCACACAGACGCAGGGCGGACTGTCAGTCCGCCACACAGGAGAGAGCCAATG
>JACQGT010000537.1 GCA_016199425.1 Chloroflexota bacterium | reverse complement strand
GTCCAAAAGGAGTGAGATTGCGCGTTGGGAACTTCCTGAGCCATTATAGCACAGGGCAGAGATTCCCATAAGCGGCGCACACGCCTCCACGATTCCGGGAATCGGCCAGACGATGACGGACGTTCGAGTGATCTGGTGGCCGATTCCCGGAATCGTGGAGGCGTGTGCGCCGCTTATGGGAATCTTTGCCCTGTGCTATAATGGCTCAGGAAGTTCCCAACGCGCAATCTCACTCCTTTTGGACGCCCCTATGCAGAAGTCGAAAATCCAGTCCTGGTGCGAATCCATTATCGAAGCCGGCTGGCTGGCCGCGCTGATTGTGGCGCCCCTCTTCTTCAACGTCTTTTCCAGCCGGGTCTTCGAGCCGGACAAAATCAGTCTGGTGCGCTCGATTTCGCTGGTGATGCTCCTGGCCTATCTGGTGCGGCTGGCTGACGGCGGCCCCTTCTGGTTGCCCGCCCATTCGGCCAATCCAGAGAGCGCTGCGCCGCTGCTGGGCGAGTCGGCGCAAAAACGGAGCGGGCTGGCCCGCTTTATCCGCATCCCTCTGCTCCTGCCCCTGGTGCTGCTCGTCCTGGCCTACGCCATCAGCACAGCCCTGAGCGTCGCGCCGTCGGTGAGCTGGTGGGGCTCCTACCAGCGCTTGCAGGGCACCTACAGCTTTTTCAGCTACGTCGTCATCGCCGTCCTGACTGCGGCCCATCTGCGCGGGCCGGAACAACTGCGTCGTCTGCAACACACGATTATTCTGACCAGCCTGCCGATTTCCATCTACGGCGTCATCCAGCACTACGCCATCGACCCCCTGCCCTGGGGCGGCGATGTGATCACCCGGGTCTCCGGCAACGCGGGCAACCCCATCTTCCTGGCCGCCCATCTGATCATCGCCCTCTTCCTGACCCTGGAACGCATCTTCAGCAGCTTCGCCTTTCTGCTCAGCCCGGAGAATGGCCGGGAGACGGATACCCCGCCGGTCCACGATATCCCCAGCGCGCTGGCCGGCGGCTCCTATCTTTTCATTTTTATCGTGCAACTGCTGGCGGTCTACTGGACGCAAAGCCGGGGTCCCTGGCTGGGGCTGGCCGCGGGTCTGTATGTCTTTGT
Organism: Chloroflexota bacterium; assembly: GCA_016199425.1. GTDB lineage: Bacteria > Chloroflexota > Anaerolineae > Caldilineales > Caldilineaceae > JACQGT01. The sequence continues at coordinate 2,472 of JACQGT010000537.1, read as the reverse complement.
GCTGCTGCTGATTACCGGGCTGCGACCTTCCGGCTACCGGGCGTGGACCGCAGGCTGGGTCGGGCTGGGGGTGGCCGGCGCGGCCTTCCTGCTGCTGGTGAACACGACGAATCTCTTTCCGGGGCTGGCAGCCATCCCCAATCTGGGCCGCTTGACGACGCTGCTGGCTATGGAGGGCAGCACAAACGAAGTCCGTCTGCTCATCTGGGACGGCGTCTCGAGGATGATTACCCCCCACGACCCGCTGGTCTTCCCCGACGGCGACGAGGACAGCGTCAACGCCATCCGCCCGCTGGTGGGTTACGGGCCGGAGGCTATGTGGGTGGCCTTCAACAACTTCTACCCGCCCCGGCTGGCCCAGGTGGAAGCGCGCAACGCCAGCCCGGACCGCTCCCACAACGAGACGTGGGACAGTCTGGCCATCACCGGCGGCTTTGGCTTTCTGGCCTACGTGGCCGTCTTCGTGGCCCTCTTTTACTGGGCCTTGCGCTGGCTGGGGCTGATCACCTCCCGCCGGGATCTCTACCTCTTCCTGGGCTTCTGGTTGGGCGGCGGCATTCTGCTCAGCGCCATTTTTATTATCTCCGACGGGAGCTGGCGCTTCTTCGGCGTGGCCCTGCCCACCGGCTTTATCATCGGGCTAATCTTTTATGTGACCCTGGCCGTCTTTCTCCATCCCGAAGCGAAGATCGAGGGGGGAAACCGCCGCCGCCAACTGCTGCTTGTGGCGATTCTGGCCGCGATTGTGGCCCACTACGTGGAGATTCACTTTGGCATCGCCATCGCCGCCACCCGCACCTATTTTTGGATTCTGAGCGCGGTGTTGCTGGCGTTGGGGATGGGCTGGGTGACGCCGGAAGCCTTTGCCGAGACACCCCAGCCAGCAGTCGCAGAAAAGAGCGGGCGGACCACCCGCCGCCCCCGCAGCCGGACGGCCCCGGCCCCGAAGCGGGCGGAGGGCTTCTTCGCCGCCCTGCCCGCTACAGTCATACCCGATCTGCTGGTGATGCTCACCCTCGTCTATCTCTACACTACCAACTTTCAGGGCGCCAGCAGCCCCTTTGCCATTTTGACCAGCAGCCTGACCACGCGGATGGTGGATGGGCAGCCGGTGCGCAGCCCCGGCATTCTTTTTCTGATTCTCTTCACCTGGCTGATTGCCACGGTCATTGGTCTTGCCGTGGCCGCCCTGCGCAGCGGCGAAGGACGCAGCGCTGGCTGGTGGCTGCGGGGCTTTCTCCTCTACTCGACTGTGTTGTGGGGCGGCTGGCTGATCTACGGGCTGATCCAGGCGGGACGGTTGGCCCCGGGCGCGGCGGGCAACCAGCTCACCGAGCAGTTGAGCCACATCGCCGGCCACTTCAGTCTCTACACCTGGCTGGTGGTCGTCTGGGTTCTCGCGGCGGGGACGGTCTTCGCCTGGGCCAGCCTGAGCGAAACGCGACGCCGGGCTGTCTCCCGTCCGCTGCTCACCCTCTTTGGCGGCGCGGTTCTGGCTGTGGCGGCTTTTCTGGTGGTGGGCGCTGTCAATGTGGCGCTGGTGCGGGCCGACGTTTTCTACAAACAGGGGCAGCAGTTCGACAGCACCGGCGATTGGGTGGGCAGCGTGGAACTCTACCGCCGCTCCCTGGCCGTGCGCCCGTCGGAGGATCACTATATGCTCTTTCTGGGGCGCAGCCTGCTGGAGCAGGCCAAGCGCGCGCCGGCCGAAAGCCCAGTCTCCCTGCCCGATGAGTTGAGTGTGCAGATGGTTCTCGGCCTGAGCGCGCAGGATGTCTCTCAGATGAAACAGGCGGACCTGCTGCGGGCGGCGGAGACGATTCTGCTGGAAGCCCAGCGGGTCAACCCCCTCAACACCGACCACACGGCCAATCTGGCCCGGCTCTACCGCAGTTGGGCGGATTTGGAGACCGACGGGGCGGAGCGGGAGGCCGCGCTGGAAAAGAGTCTGGCCTACTACGACACTGCGCTGGTACTCAGCCCCAACGCCGCCCATCTGTGGAACGAAAAGGGCGCAACCCTGACGCTGATGGGGCGCAACGACGAGGCCGAGGCGGCCTATCTGCAGAGCCTCGCGCTGGACGACCGCTTCGAGAACACCTACCTGCTGATGGCCGAGTTCTACGAGCGCACGGGGCAGATGGAGAAGCTGACCGACCTGCTGGAAAAGGGGCTGGAACAGATACCGGCCAGCACCCAACTGCGCAGCTTCCTGGGGGTGGTCCTGGCCCGCACCGGGGATATGGCAGGCGCGCTGGAGACCAACCTGAGTATTGTGGAGAACAACCCCAATGACCTGAATGCGGTGCGCAATCTGGCGATTCTCTACCGGGATATGGATCAGCCGGCCGATGCGATTTTGTGGGCCGAGCGGGCCGTGGAACTGGCGGGGGGCGACGCCAATATCGCCCTGCCCATCCTGCGTCTGTTGGTCGAACTCTATAGCCGCCAGGGGCAGCCGGAACAGGTGAC
>JACQGT010000053.1 GCA_016199425.1 Chloroflexota bacterium | reverse complement strand
GCTTGGTTACGATACGGCTGGAAAAAGCCCCAGCCTACTCAAACGGCGCTGGTCAGGCCACCATTCACCATTCACAAATCACTAGTCACCATTAGCTATTTTTTCTCTGTCCCGACCCCGCGATAGAAGTCTGTCAGCGGACTCTCCAGCCCGTCGTCGGGCAGGTGGTCCGCGTTCATCAGAGAGAGATAGAGCAGCTCGTCCAGCCGCTCCTGCTTGAGCTGGCGGCCCCAGAGGACGGGCAGCACCCCTTTCCAGCGCTCTTGCAGAAAATCGCGCAGGAGCAGGTTGGGGTTGGAGACCGGGCTGCGCCGGTCGATGGCCGGGGAGAGGAATGGGGAATGCGGAATGGGGAATGCGGAATGCGGAGTGTGGCTGCTCTGGGCCGGCGATTGGAGATAGGCCACCTCCCAATCCTCCGCGTCCGGCTCGCCTTCCAGCACAAAGTCCGGGCGGCGTCCTGAGCTTGCGCTGTCCTGAGCCTGTCGAAGGGTCGAAGGGTCGGGCTTCTCCCGCCCGATTTCATGCAGAATGCCCACCGCCCGATAGGTGCAGAAGCCGCCCTGACACGGCCCCATCCCCAGGCGCACATCCCGGCGCAGATCGTCCAGTGTTACCGTCGGGTTGCGCCGGGCCGCGGCCTCCACCATCGCCCGTGTCACCAACTCACACTCGCAGACCAGCCCGCCCTGCAATCCCGCCTCTTCTACTTCGTGCAGGCGATGGCCCAGCCAGTAGTGACCCTGCTCGATCCCCGGCACGGGTGTGGAAGCGGTGGCGCAGGGGCGACTCACCCCCAGATGCGCGCAGGCCCGGTCAATAGTCTTCTCCGCCATCAGCCGGAAGGTGGTCCACTTGCCGCCGGTGATTGTCAGGAAACCCTGCACCCCGTCCCGGGCTTTGTGGTCCAGCAAAGTCAGAGAGCGGGTAGCGTCCCGGCTGTCGCCGCTGAAGCCCTCCTGATAGAGTGGTCGCACCCCGGCCCAGGCCCGCACGATGCGGGCGCGGCTGAGGCCGGGGACCAGTTTGTCCCCCTCCTCCAACATAAACTCCACTTCCCACGGCTCGATCGCCAGATGCTCCGGGTCGGTCACCTTCTCGTCGGTGGTGCCGATGATGGAGACCGTATGTACGGGCACGAGGATGTCCCCGTCGCCGGGCATTTTGCAACGGTTGATGACGGTGTTGACCAGCCGGTGGTTCGTCGCTGCCATCACCCCTTTGCCGGGGATGATTTTGACGCCGACCCCTGCCATCCCCGCCATCTGCCCGGCCCACGCGCCCGCCGCGTTGATCACCAGATCGGCGTGGATGTGCAGCGTCTCCCCGGAAACCGTATCTCGCACCAGCGCGCCGGTCACCCGCCGGTCGCCGTCGCCGCCTGCGCTGAGCAGACCGATCACTTCGTGATAGGTGAGGATGCGTGCGCCGGCCTGGGCCGCGGCCTGGGCTGTGGCGTGGGTAGCCAGGAAGCTGTCGGCCGCGCCGTCGGGCACGGCAAAGACCCGGCTGATGCGGGGGTTGAGCAGCGGCTCGAGGCGCAAAGCCTCGGCCACCGAAATCTCCTGGCAAGGCACGCCCGTCGTGCCGCAGGCGGCCACAAAGCGGTCGGGATAATCGCCCTCGTCCTCCGGGGTGACGACGAAGAAGCCACCGGTGTCCTCGATGCAGTGGGTGTGGGTGCGGCGCAGGATGCGGTTTTCCTGGATGCACTCGACCGCGCTGTGGGGGTCTTTCACCACATAGCGCCCCCCGCTATGCAGCAGGCCGTGATAGCGCCCGGTGGTGCCGTGGGTCAGGTCGCGCTTCTCCACAAGAATCGTGCGCAAGCCGCGCAGGGCCGCATCCCAGGCCACGCCTGTGCCCGTGGCCCCGCCGCCGACGACGAGGAGTTCTGTGGATAAAGAGGTGATGGTCATTGGATTTGTATGAGTGGTTGATAAGGTGGGCCAGGATGCGTGAAGCGTGAGACGTGAGATCACCCGGCCTTTCTCACGTTTCACGTTTCACGTTTCGACTGGCCGATGAAATTTCTTTTGAAGCAATAGCTTCACTCCGGGTGCAGCAGCCTGTGTACTTCCTGGGCGCGGCTGGTGCGGAGGGCGTTGGCGGCCAGACGACGGGCCGCGTCGCCGTCGGTCTGGCGCACGGCCTCTTTGACCAGTGGCACAGCCGGAGCCACGACGCTCACTTCTGTCACCCCCAGGCCGAAAAGCAGCGGGAAGATAGACGGGTCGCCGGCCATCTCCCCACAGATGGAGATGGGGATTTCGGCCACATTGCCGGCCTGACAGGTCATGGCAATCAGGCGCAGGACCGACGGGTCCAGGGGGGAGGCCAGGCTGGCCACCGCGCTGTTCACCCGGTCCGCGGCCAGGGTGTATTGGGCCAGATCGTTGGTGCCGATGCTGAAAAAGTCCACCAGTGGGGCCACCCGATCCGCCAGCAGGGCTGCCGCAGGGACTTCGATCATCAGACCCACTTGCAGCCGCCCCTCCCGGCGGTGCTCTTCCCGATAGCCAGGAATGCTGTCGAGCACCTCCAGCACCCGATAGACCTCGACGATTTTGCTGACCATCGGCACGAGAATGCGCACCACACCGGTAAAACTGCTTTCCAGAGAAAGAGAGACCAGCGCCTGCAACTGATCCCGCAGCAGTTCCGGGTGTTGCAAGAGCAGGCGAATGCCGCGCACGCCCAGAAAGGGGTTGCTCTCCGTCATCTGGGGCAGATAGCGCACGGGCTTGTCGCCGCCGATGTCCAACAGACGCACAGTGAGAATCTCCCCCGGCATCTGTTGGCTGATCAACCGGTAGGCTTCGATCTGTTCTTCGACCGCCGGCGGCGTTGTGCGCTCCTGGAAGAGATATTCCGTGCGCAGCAGACCGATGCCGTCGGCCCCGCTGCTGGCAATTTGCAGCATATCTTCCTGGCTGTTGATGTTGACGTGGACCAGCACCCGCCGCCCGTCCAGCGTCGTTGCGGCTTCGTGACTGTGGGATTCGGCGGTGATGCGAAAGGCCAGCAGCCGCTGGCGGGTCTGCACGTAGCTTTCCAGCAGTTCCTCATCCGGTTCTACGATCAGCCGCCCCTGTAGACCATCCACAATAGCAAGCTGGCCGGGGGGCAAGTGCAAAATGGCCGAGCCGACGCCACAGATGAGAGGAATGCCCAGGCTGCGGGCCAGAATGGCCGTGTGGGCTGTGGGCGCGCTGCCTGCCAAAACAATGCCTGCCACACTATCAGATGAGAGATGGGTGGCATCGAAAGGGGTCAAATCCTCGGCCAGCAGGACGGTATTGGGTGGCAGCGCGGCTAGCTGGCGGGCCAGTGAAACGCCGTTCAGGTGGGCCAGCAGCCGTTGGCCCACATCCCGAATGTCTACGGCGCGGCTGGCGAAGTAGTCATCGCTCAGGTTCTGGAACATCTGGACCAGATCGGAGGAGGCTTGCTGGGTGGCTGTGGCCGCGCTGATTCCCCTGTCGATGGCAGCGCGGACGGCGTCGGTGAGCAGCCGGTCGTGCAGAATTTCCTGGTGGACGCGGAAGATGTCGGCCACCAGTGAGTTGTCGATTTTGGCCAGTTGGGCCAGCTCGTCGTCCACTTTCTGGCGGGCGTCCAGATAGCGCTGCCACTCTTGCGCGGGCGACGTGGACGGTTCCACATCCCGGGGCTGGGTGGGGTGGGGCAGAGGTGTATAGGTGTAGAGTCTGCCTATACCCACGCCAGGGGCGGCGGGCAGGCCGGAGAAGATTTGTTGCAGTGGACAACCTCCCAGCGGACGCAGATTTTCATGATTTGAATTGATCAGTGCTGATCCGCGTTGCGTAGCATCAGTTCGATCTGCGTCCTCTTCTGATCAGCAACCGGCAGTCGAGGATGAGAGGGACGGCGGGCGGTGAAAGAGCGCGCACAGTGCGTCGAGTGCATCAGCGGCGTCCGGCCCCGCGGCCTGCAAGTGGAGCACGTGGCCCTGGCGCGCCTGCAACTGCATCAATTGCAGGATGCTTTTCACATCCACCTGCTCCGAACTGCGGCTCAGATTTTGCGCGGTGATATCGGCCGCATACTGGCTCGCCACCCGCACCACATCTCTGCTCGCGCGCAGGTGCAGCCCCTGGGGGTAGCGGACGGTCACGGTGGCCGAATGTTCTTGTCGTGCGGGCGGGGCGGGGAGAGCGCCAGGATCGGGTTTGTCCATTCCTCGTCCGTTGTCCAGTGAAACGTGAAACGTGAATCAGGCCGGTGATCATCCGTCTTTCGATTCTACAGGTATTATGCTAACAAACCAATGACCTCTGAAGCGTCAATCGTGACTACTCTCACGTTTCACGTTTCACGCCGCCTACCATCCGGTCAACCTTGCGCGCATGCAGCGCCTCTTCGGCGGCGGCGTTTACTTCCGCCAGTGTGCCGCCCATCCCCGCGTGCAGGGCCGCCACAATCGCGCCCTCCACCAGCGGCGCGTTGCTGATCGTACAGCGGCTGCGCTTCTCGTCGGGCAGCAACTCCAGGGCCATCTCGGCGCTCAAGACCGCGCTGCCCATATCCACCAGCAACAGCACCCCGTCTTCACTCCACACGCGTTCGATGGCATCCACAATGCGCAGGGTGTCTGTGCCCAAAGTGTACCTCTCTTCGTCCAGAAGCCCACCCGCGGACGCCATCTTCACGGCTCCACTCGCCATCTGATCGGCCAACTGGCACAGACCGTCGGCGATCAACCGGCTGTGGGAGACAAAGACCAGCCCAATCACGGCTCTACCCAGTCCAGCGTACGGGCCACGGCCTTCTTCCAGCCGGCAAAGCCGCTCTCCCGCCGGGCCTGGTCGAGCTGGGGCCGCCAGCGCCTGTCCACCTGCCAGTTGTCCCGCAGCGCGTCCAAATCCTCCCAATAGCCCACTGCTAGTCCCGCGGCATAGGCAGCGCCCAGACTGGTCGTCTCGGCTACCTGCGGGCGGATGACTTCCGTACCCAGAATGTCGGCCTGCAACTGCATCAGAAAATTGTTGGCCGTCGCGCCGCCGTCCACTTTCAGCGCTTTCAACGGCACGCCGCTGTCCGCGTTCATTGCTTCCAACACCTCCCGCGTCTGGTAGCAGATGGATTCCAGCGCAGCCCGCACAATATGCGCCCGGTTGATGTAGCGGGTCAGACCGACCAGCACGCCCCGGGCGTCGCTGCGCCAATAGGGGGCAAAGAGACCGCTGAAGGCCGGGACCAGATAGCAGCCCCCCGCGTCGTCTACGCTCTGGGCAATCGTCTCTGTCTCCGCCGCGCTACGGATCAGTTGCAGATTGTCGCGCAACCATTGGATGGTGGCGCCGGCCATAGCAATCGAGCCTTCCAGCGCGTAGACCGGGCGGCCATCGCCCAACTGGTAACAGACGGTTGTGAGCAGGCCGTTCTGGCTGTGGACGATCTCCTCGCCGGTGTTGAGGAGCATAAAGCAGCCCGTGCCGTAGGTGTTCTTGGCCTCGCCGGTTGCAAAACAGCTTTGCCCGACGGTGGCCGCCTGCTGGTCGCCCAAATCCCCGCAGACGGGAATCGCCCCGCCAAAGGGGCCGTTGGGTTGGGTCATCCCATAAAAACTGGGGTCGCTGCTGGGGCGGATTTCCGGCAGCAGCGAACGGGAGATGTCCAGAATGCCCAGCAGTTCGTCATCCCAGTCCAGACTTTCCAGGCCCATCAGCATTGTGCGGCTGGCGTTGGTGGGGTCGGTCACGTGCTGGCCGGTCAAATGCCAGATGAGCCACGAATCCACTGTGCCAAAGAGCAGATCACCCGCCTCGGCCCGGGCCTGCAAGCCATCCACATTGTCCAGCAGCCAGCGAATTTTGGGGCCAGAAAAGTAGGTGGCCAAAGGCAGGCCCGTTTTGTGGTAGAAAGTCTCCCTGTGGCCGGCGGCTTCCAGTTCCTTGCAGATGCGGTCCGTGCGCGTGTCCTGCCAGACAATCGCGTTGTGGACCGCTTCGCCTGTGCGCCGATCCCAGAGGATGGCGGTCTCCCGCTGGTTGGTGATGCCGATGGCCGCGATATCCGCGGCGCTGACACCGGTTCTGTCCAGGGTGGCCCGGATCACCTGCTGGGTGCGCTGCCAAATTTGCGCCGGGTTGTGTTCCACCCAGCCGCTGCGCGGAAATATCTGCTCGTGTTCCCGCTGCTCATAGGCCACCACCGAGCCGGCGTGGTCGAAGAGCACAAAACGGGTGCTGGTCGTGCCGGAGTCGATGGCGCCGACGTACCTCGCCATAGGAAATCCTTTCACAGATGGGCGGTAAAGAGCGGAAGGGTTTGGGACACGGATTTTCAGGATTTTCCGTGGAAATCCGTTTCATCCGTGTCAATCCGTGTTCTTCTGTTTCCCCGCTTGGGTCGGCACAGATCGGGGGGATGCTGCTGCCGGTTCCTGGCCGTTGACTTTTAGCGGTGCAGATGTGCTCAGGGCAGCCACCGCTGTCTCGAAGAGCAGGTAGGCGCTGGTTGCGCCGGGGTCCTGATGGCCGATGGAGCGGTCGCCCAGATAGCTGGCCCGCCCTTTGTTGGCGCGGATTTCAATGGTGTGCTCCATGCCCAGGCGGGCCGCCTGTTTGGCCGCGGCCAGGGCCACCGCCCAACTCTGCTGGGAGGCCAGGGCCGCCTCCATTGCCTCCACCGCGGGCTGGATGGCGTCCACCATCGTTTTGTCGTCTACGTAGGCTTTGCCCCGCTGCTGCAAACCATCCAACCCGAAGCGCAACATTCGGGTAAACTGGGACAAATCCACCCGGGAGCCGCTGTTGGGGCTGGTGGCCGCGCGCAAGAAGAATGTGCCATAGAGGGGGCCAGCCGCGCCGCCCACCGCGCTGATGAGCGTCATTGCCACGGATCGGAAGAGCGTGCCCACATCAGCGTAGTGGTTTTCCGGATCCAGCAGCCGCTCCCGCACCTTTTCCATGCCCCGGCGCATATTGACGCCGTGATCGGCGTCGCCGATGGCCGTGTCCAGACGGGTTAGCTGTTCTTCTTCGGCTATGATGCGATCTGCGTATAGAATCAGCCAGTTGCGCAATTGGCCGAGGGTTATTTCTTGGGCCATCCATCACTCCACTTCACCAATGCAACGTCGGAGTGTGGACCGGGGCATCCCACAGACCGAGCAATTCCGCGTCCAGACGTAGCAGCGTCACCGTGCAGCCGCCCCGCCCCAGGCTGGTCAGATAGTTGCCCACCAGACAACGTTCGACAAGGATCCCGCGCTCCTGCAAAAATTCGTGAATGTGCTGGAAAAAGAGGAAGAGTTCCAGGGGCGGCGTCCCCCCCAGGCCGCTGACCAGGAGCACTACCCGATCCCTAGAGCGGTAGGGCAGGTCATCCACAATCGGCTGCATCAGCCGCTGGACGATCTCGATGATGCCATCGACCTGCTGCTCCACGCCCGGCTCGCCGTGGATACCCACGCCCAACTCTATCGTGTGGTCGTCCAGAGGCAGGGCGTGGAGCGAGCGGGGCAGGGTTTCGATGTTGGTGGCGAAGCCCATACTGCGGGCATTTTCCGCGGCCCGCTCCGAGACGGCCACCACCTGCTCCAAACTACGCCCTTCTTCAGCGGCCGCGCCGGCAATACGCATCACAAGCGGTGCTGCGCCAAGCCCCCGACGGTTGGCCTTTTCCGGGATGGCTACGTCGTCGTGGACCAGCACTTTGCGAACACAGATGTCTTCCCGGCTCAATTCTTCCACACAAATATCCGAATTGAAGACCGCACCGGCGTAGTTTTTGACGATGTAGACGACACCTGCGCCCTGTTCCACCGCGTGGGTGGCGGCCAGCAGTTGGTCCGGCGTGGGGCTGGTAAAGATTGGCCCCGGACAGGCGGCGTCCAACATCCCCAGCCCCACGTAGCCGGTGGGCAGAGGCTCGTGGCCGCTGCCGCTGCCGCTGATCACCGCCACTTTGCCCGCCCGCCCCGGCTGCGCCCGCTGCACAAAATCCGGGTTGAAATGAACTCGCAGCAGGTCGGGGTAGCAGGCGGCCATCCCGACCAGACTACGGGTGATGGGATCTCCAGGTTTGTTGACAAAACTGTGCATGACGACTCAACGTGACCAGCGAGGTGTGGGGTTGGTATCCTCGCTCTGCCTCTATTGTAGCCCGTTTTGGCTCAAACTTCAATGGCGAACTACCAGATGGGTCTATTTCAGATTGGTGGCACAATTGCTCCCCGCCGGTCACGGACCGGCGGCGGTCGGGTCCGTGACCCGACCGGAGCACCCCCAAACTGAAATGCACCCCTACCAGATGGTAATCACACGCTCTTTGCCGTCCTTCAACTGCTGGCGGTTGCGACGCAGGGCCATAAAGATGCCGATGAAGGCCATCACACTGAAGATGACATAAGCCCAGTGCGCGCCAGGGACATCCGCAATAGCCAATAGCAGCATCGTCGCCAGGGAGACCGCGCCGACGGAAAATGTCCCCACCGACGCCATACGGCTCCACCAAATGAGCAGCGCGCCGGTGATCCAGACGATACCGCCGGCCAGAGGAAAGATGGCCATGGCCGTGGCCGCAGCAGTGATGCCCCCCGCGCCGCCGTTGAATCCGGCAAAGAGCGGCCAGTTGTGTCCCCAAATAGCCGCGCCGCCGGTCAGCCCCGCGGCCAGGGCTGTGATGGTGGCATCCGCGCCGGGAAAGTAGCTTGCGCCCAGGCTGCGCACCAGAATCACCGCCAGCGCGCCTTTGAGCGCGTCGCCCAGAATCGTGGGGATGGCCGCTTTGAGACCGGCGGCTCGCCAGGCGTTTGTGCCGCCTGTGCGCCCGCTGCCCACTGTGCGGATGTCCACCCCGTAGAGGCGCGTCACCCATAGCCCGGTTGGGATCGATCCAAGCAGATAGCCGATCAACGCGCCGATGGGAATCAGAATCCAGTCCATTTTTTCTCCTGCGGAAGCTGTAGGACGGACTGTCAGTCCGTCCAGAGTGGGCGGACTAACAGTCCGCCCTACGGTCTAGTCTCCCGCGCCGAGACGTGGGGAATGGGCGGGCGGGAATTCTCGGCCAACGGGGGCGGCGCAGTTTGGCTGGTCCCCTCCATGTGGAGTTCGCCGTCCAGCGTCGCACCGTCGTCCAGGAGAAAGCTCTTAACGAAAAGCACGCCGCTCACGTGGCAGCCCGCTAGCAGTTCGGCCCGGTCGGCCCGGATCACACCGTCGAATTCGCCCCGGATGCTGACTGTGCGGGCGCGAATCTCGGCGTAGACCCGGGCGTTTTCCGTGAGGATGACATTGGCCGGGGTTTCCAGCATCCCCGACTCCATCACGCCGTCAATGCGGATGCTGGTATCGCTGCGCAGGACGCCGTTGTAGGTGGCGCGTGGGCCGATGATGACTTCGATGGCGTCGGGTTCTGGGCGATGGGAGCGACGAAACACGGCCTTTTCCTGTGCTTTCTAAACGTAAATCAGCTTCTTGGAAATGCTGCGGCCCTGGTGGATGCGGTTGATGATGTCGGCCAGAAGGGGAGCAACCGATAGGATTTCCAACTTCGGGTGGTAGCTGGCGGGCGGGACAGCCACGGTGTTGGTCACCACCAGTTTGCCGATGCGCTCGTCAGCGCTCAACCGTTCCAGGGCCGAGGGCAGCAGAATCGGATGGGTGACAGAAAAGGCTGCCTTGCCCACTGCGCCGGCGGCGTAGAGCGCGTCGAGTTGCTTGAGCACGCTGCCCCCGGCCATCATATCGTCGATGACGATAGGTTGCCGTCCGGCGATGTCGCCCACCACGTGGGTAGTCTCGGTAGTCTCAAAACTCATGCGCCGCTTCTGCATCACCACCAGGGGCAGGTTCAGCAATTCGGCGTATTTTCCGGCCAGGCTGGCCCGCCCCACGTCCGGGCTGACGATAGCCCCATTGGCGTATTCGGGTTTTTGGAAATAGTCAACCAGCAGTGGCAGGGCGCTGAGCGGGTCCACAGGGATATTAAAGAAGCCCTGGAGAGCGCGGGCGTGGATGTCGATAAAGATGACCCGGGCCGCGCCGGACATTTCCAGCATATTCGCCACCACCCGGGCGCTGATGGCTTCCCGCCCCCGGGCCATACGTTCCTGGCGGGAATAGGGAAAGTAGGGGATGACAACGCTCACGCTGTGTGCGCTGGCCCGGCGAAAAGCGTCCAGATAGAGCAGGAGTTCCATCAGATGGTCGTTGACCGGACGGCTGCACGGCTGGACCAGAAAGATGTCCTGGTCGCGCACCACCTCGTCGATGATCACGTGGATTTCGGTGTCGGGCAGAAAGCGGGTGGTTGCTTTGCCCAGGGGAACGCCGAGAATGTCGGCGATCTCTTTGGCCAGGTCTGGGTGGGCAGAGCCGGAAAATATCCGCAATGGATGGTAGGACACAGCGTTTTCCCTTGTCGACTGGGACGGGATTGTGCGGGATCGACGGCGAAACACCACAACTTCGGACGGTTCGTTCCTGCCTGCATTATATGATAGCATTCAGGGCAGGGCAAAAGTAGCGGCCTTAGAAGCTGCTTGGGATAGGGAGTGGCAACTGTTCAGCCACGAGAAGAATGGGACGCAGATTTTTATGATCTGGATTGATCTGCGCTGATTATGCTGAGGAGAGATGAAATGACGCGTCGATTGCTCGTCGCCACCCACAATCCGGGCAAAGTGACGGAGTATAAGAGTCTACTGGCCGGCCTGCATTTGGCAGTGACCTGGCTGGACGAGGTGGGAATCAGCGAAGATGTGGAGGAGACGGAGGATACGTTCGAGGGCAACGCCATTCTGAAAGCACGCTACTACGCCAGCTTGACAGGTCTGTGGACCTGGGCGGACGATAGCGGGCTGGAGGTGGACGCGTTGGACGGGCGGCCTGGGGTGCTGTCGGCCCGTTACGCTGGCGAGGGTGCGACGGACGCGGACAGATACCGCAAGGTGTTGGGTGAGTTGGCGGCCCTACCCGACGCGCCCCGCACGGCCCGTTTTCGCTGTGTGGTGGCGGTTGCCCAACCCGGCGGCAAAGTAGATACGCGTGACGGTACGCTGGAAGGGGTGATCGCCCACGAGCCAAAAGGCAGCCACGGCTTCGGCTACGATCCCATCTTCTACATCCCCGGCTTTCAGGCTACTCTGGCCGAACTGGAACGGGGCGTCAAGAACGAGATGAGTCACCGGGCCGAGGCAGCAGCCAAAGCGCGGGAGATGCTGGGGGTGATGCTTTCGGAGGCGGAGGGGGGAGAGGAATGAGGGGAGGCAAAGAGTCAGAGCGGAGAGCCTGAGTTGACGGTAGAGGCGTGAAACGTAAAACGTGAGATCACCGTTCGATCTCACGTTTTACATTTCACGCTTTTCCAGAGGCCAGTGCTTCCAGACTACCTCTACCGCAGCGAAGCGCGCTTCCATCACCTGTAGCGCTTCGGGGTTGCTGTCGATGAGGATACAGTCGCGTTCCAGTTCAAGCGCAGATTCTCCCAACGTCCCGCTGCCCGCGAAGAAGTCCAGGAGCAGATCGTCGGGCCGGGAATGGACTTTGACGATGCGATCCAACACCCCCCGTGGTTTTTGAGTAGGATAGCCTGTCTTCTCTTTTCCCGTGGGGCTGACAATCGTGTGCCACCAGACGT
>JACQGT010000545.1 GCA_016199425.1 Chloroflexota bacterium | reverse complement strand
TGACAGTCCGACCTACGATTTGGGTTATTTGGGATAAAATTTGGGATATTGGTCTTTTCCCAAAGTATATTTGGGTAAATTTTGGGATATTTGGGAAATCCTTTGGGATAAATCGAGGGGAAATCGCGTAGATTCACCGGATTGTTGTCCGCCAAAGCCAGTGCTATAATCCGGGCCAGGAAAAGCGGACGCAGATTCTTATGATTTGGATTGATTCCCGCTGATTTGAGGGTAATCACTGGTGAACCGGCAAGAATCTGCGAAAATCTGTGTTTTCTGCGTTCCCAATTTCAGTATCCGTGTAAATCCGTGTTCTTTTTTCAAAATAGGTGCGTGCATTGAACACATTTGACAATTCCCCCACCACCAGCGACCCGGACGATATTCTGGAGATCGTTGTCAAGCCCCGTTTGGCGGTTGTGTACCCGGCCCCACCCGACGCGGAAGTCTCAGCGACGGGCGCGCTGTCCGCTGCGCCTGTCGCTGAGGAGGGCTGGCAAGTCGCGCCCACAGCCGATGGGGTGATCGACGCCAGCGCGCTCCCGCCCAATTCCTGGGCCAGGAGCAAACTCCCTACAGTGGGCGAAACCGGCGAGATGTCAGACGACGAACCCCACTGGTTTGGCCTGATGGTGCGCGAAGTGGTAGAGACGGTCGGCCTGGCGGTGATTATCTTTCTGATCATTCGCATCGGCATCCAGAACTACCGCATCGAAGGCCAGTCCATGGAGCCGAACTTCCACGACGGCGAATACCTGATCGTCAACAAACTGGCCTACCGCCTGGGCGAGTACGAGCGGGGGGATGTGATCGTCTTCAAATACCCCAACGACCCGTCGAAGGATTACATCAAACGGGTCATCGGGCTGCCCGGCGACACGGTGGAGATTCGGGGCGGCCAGCTATTTGTCAACGACAACCAGATTGAAGAACCCTACGAGCATATGCCCAACGTGCGGGACGAAGCGCCGATGGTGGTGGAGGCGGGCCATCTCTACGTGCTGGGTGACAACCGCCCGGCCTCCTCCGACACCCGCAGTTGGGGGCAACTCGGCCAGAATTTCGTCATCGGCCAAGCCTGGCTTGCTATTTGGCCCTTCGACAGCGCGGGGCTGGTGGAGCATCAGCCCATCGAAGTCAATTCGGTGATGGCTCAGGGGCCGTGAATCGTCATTCGCCAAATGGGAAGCCGCCGCGCGATGCGGCGGCTTTTTTATTGGGTAGACAAGCCCCAAACTTGCAGAACGGGCGGGAATGAGGGACAATTCAGATAGGGACAGTTCCGGTTTCCAGCTCTCATCCCGCCGGGTCCCCACGGACAGATGGATGGGGCTTTTACATAAGGAAGCGCAAAATGAACGCTAACAGTCGTACTCCTCTCTCCCCGGAGGATGTGGCGGCGCGTATCGATCACACGGCGCTCTCTCGGTTAACGTCTTCGAGACAACCGCATCTATCACCGGAGGCCCGTAACTGATGGTTGAGCGGGTGCGCGACTATTTCATCCTCATCGGCCACGGCTGGATCTGCCCGGATTGCCGCTTGCGCCTGCTGACGGAGCCGGAGACAATCCTCATCGGCCACAAAGTGAGCGACGAGGAGCGGGAGTGCATCCTGACTCTGACCGACGAATCCTTTGGCACAATGATGACTTTAGCCGCGGCCACGGGGCTGTCCGTAGACGATCTGCGCTTGGCCATCGATCACCCCCGCTCCCGGCTACGTCACTTGGGCGTGAATAAGCGGCGGCGGTGAACAGACAGCGACGGGTGATGGTGAGACTCCATTCGCTTGCCGAAACGTGAGATCGCCGGATGTTCTCACGTTTCACGCTTCACGTTTCTATGACAACAAACAATCTCGGAATTACAGCGTCTATGGCCTCTACCTCCGTCGAACTCCGCTCCTTCGTCTTTCTGGACAGTCTGCAACCCCAGCACGCGGCCTTTTTGGGCACAGTGGCCCAGGGCTTTCTACCCCTGGCCGGGGACGCCAGCCTCTGGATCGAAATCGCGCCGGGCATCGAAATCAACCGGCTGACCGATATTGCCATCAAAGCCGTGGATGTGAAGCCGGGTATGCAGGTGGTGGAGCGGCAGTACGGCCTGCTGGAAATTCACAGCCCCAGCCAGGCAGACGTGCGGGCCGCGGGCCAGGCCATTTTGGACGCGCTGGGTCTGGCCGAAGAAGACAGGCTGAAACCGGAACTGGTGAGCAGCCAGATCATCCGCAATGTGGACGGGCTGCAAACCCAATTGATCAACCGCATGCGCCACGGCCAGATGCTCATCCCCGGCCAGACGCTCTATGTGATGGAGGTGACCCCGGCCGCCTACGCCGCGCTGGCCGCCAACGAAGCCGAGAAAGCCGCCCACGTCAACATTCTGGAAGTGCGCGCCTTTGGCAGCTTTGGCCGGGTCTATCTGGGCGGGGAGGAACGGGACATACTGGCCGGGTATGGGGCGGCGGTGGCGGCGATTGAAGGGATGACTGGGAGATGAAGGGATGAAGGGATGAAGGGATGATGCGACTTGTTCATCATCCCTTCATCCCTTCATCCCTTCCTTCTCCAAGAATAGTAGCAATAAAAAACTATATTCGAGGAGTGTTTCTATGTCCGACGCATTGGGAATGATTGAGACGAAGGGTTTTGCGGCGATGGTGGAAGCCAGCGACGCGATGGTGAAGGCGGCCCGGGTGGAGTTGGTGGGCTACGAGAAGATCGGCGGCGGCTTTGTCACCGCCATCATCCGGGGCGACGTGGCCGCGGTGAAGGCCGCGCTGGACGCGGGCGCGCGAGGCGCGGAGAAAGTGGGCGAAGTGGTCAGCGTCCATCTCATCCCCCGCCCCCACGACAATGTGGACCAGGTGTTGCCCCTGGGCCGCGCCCCGGCCAGCGGCGAATAGGAGCCACCGATGGAGAATCTCTGGCGTCAACTCAGCACCGGTCCCAACGCGCCCGACAATATCTACGCGATTATCGAAATCCCCAAAGGCAGCCGCAACAAATACGAGTATCACAAAGAGCACGGCGTCATCTTTCTGGACCGGGTGCTCTATTCGTCCTTGCACTACCCCGGCGACTACGGGCTGATTCCCCGCACCTTTTGCGGGGACGGCGACCCGTTGGACGTGCTGGTAATGGTGACGGAGCCGACCTTTCCCGGCTGTGTGGTGCGCTGCCGCCCCATCGGTCTCTTCCGCATGTTGGACAAGGGCGAAGAGGATTTCAAAATTCTGGCCGTGCCGGAAAACGACCCTCTGCACGGCGACTATTACGACATCGCCGATATCCCCCAGCACTTTATGAGCGAAGTCAGCCACTTCTTCAAAGTCTACAAAGATTTGGAGCAGAGCCACGTGGAAGTGCTGGGCTGGGAAGGGGTGGAGGCGGCCAAAGCCGAGATCGTCCGCTCCCAGGAACTCTACCGCCAGCGCTTCGGCTTCAAGGACATTTAGCCATGCAAGAGATCGTTCCCGGTCTGTGGGATGTGGACGAATTGAACTCCTACGTACACGTCTATCTCTGGCGGTGGGCAGAAGGGGTGACGATTATCGACGCGGGCGTGCCTGGCAGCGCGGACAAAATTCTGGCTGCGGTGGGCAAACTGGGCCTGCAACCGTCGGATGTGAGGCGCATTATCGCCACCCACGGGGATGTGGATCACATCGGCAGCCTGCGCGCATTGAAGCGGGCGACGGGGGCGGAAGTCGTCTGCCATACGGTAGAAAAAGAGTTGCTGGAACACCCGGAGCGGCGCAAACCGGCCAGGACGCCGTTGGGTCTGCTGCTGCGCCCGCTTTTTGCGCTGATCACCCTCTTGCCCCAGTACCGGGCCGAGGCGGTGACACCGGACCGCATCCACGTGGACGGGGACAAACTGCCCGAAGGCTTTACAATCGTCCACACGCCCGGCCACACCCCCGGCCACATCTCCCTGCTCCACCCAGAACGGCGCATCCTCATCGCCGGGGATGCGCTCCACAACCGGGGCGGGAAATTGGGCGCGCCGGCCCCTATCTTCACGCCGGACCTGGAAAACGCCCACCGCTCCCTGTGGAAACTGGCGAAAAAGTACGGCGACGCCATCGACACAATCGTCTGCGGCCACGGCGATCCCATCCCCAGCGGTGGCGGGGCGCGGCTGCAGGGGCTGGTGGAGACGATCTTTGAAGCCGAGGCCACCCGATGAAAATCGCCCTCGTCGTCGGCACAGTCGTCGCCAGCCAGAAGGAGGCGAATCTGGAGGGCAGCCGTCTGCTCGTCCTCAAAAATGTGACGGTTGAGGGTCAAGTACAGAGCGATTACGTCGTCGCGGTGGACGCGGTGGGCGCGGGCGTGGGGGAGTACGTCCTCTACGCCGGCGGCTCCAGCGCCCGCCAAACCGCTGCTACCCACAACCGCCCGGTGGACGCGGTGGTGATGGCGATTGTGGATTCCTGGGAGGTGGGCGGGGTGGAGAAGTATCGGAAGAAATAGAAATGCCAGGACGCCTGCTGATGCGGTTAGGGGCTACGTATGAGAATCGGCGGAGTCTATTCTGTTAAAAGTGGCGCGGAGGTTATCGGAAGCCGTTATGCTACACAGTTGGCGGAGATAGAGAAAGTCATAGCAGAAGTGAACGCTGTCCAATCACAGACGAATGATCCTGACTCCTTGAGTTACGCATTCGATCGGGGATTTCAGCGATTGGGTTGGCAGTCGAAAGTTCGCATTCAATGTGACTACACCACCGACTATTACACGCCAGATTATAGCGTCCGATCAACTGCACAAGCGGCGCATCGCGAAATGGAATTCGTCAATAATCGGCTGGGGGTCGAGGTACAATTCGGGAAATACGCTTCTGCGGTCTACGACATCTGTGCCAAAATGATTATCTTTCATAAAGCTGGGCTGATCGACGCCGGCATACAGATCCTTGCACTCCAGGAACTGGCCGACACAATCCACCCTGACACGCTCTCCTTTGAGCAAATTGCGTGGGATTTGGAGCACAGAGGGATCTCAAACATCGACATCCCAGTGCTGGTTCTGGGCATCCGGGCGTGACCGGGAAGGTTGGCGAAGTGGCGTATGGGAAGGAATGAACGTGACCGCCAAACCCTTTCTGAAGTGGGCGGGAGGCAAGAGACAGTTGCTCGCACAGATTGTCGCGTCTCTGCCCGACGAATTGGCGCAGGGCGGTATTGACCGCTACATCGAACCCTTTCTGGGCGGCGGCGCGGTCTTCCTCCACATAGCCCAGAATCATTCCATCCCTGAAAGCTATCTGGCCGACCGCAATGAGGAATTGGCGCTCGCCTACCAGAGCGTGCGGCAGCGGGTGGAGGAGGTGATCGCGGCGTTGGATTCGATGGAACGGGCCTATGCGGGAATGTCCCCAACCCAACAGAAAAGCTACTTCTACGCCGTGCGAGCGCAATTCAACGCAGAACGCTCCCAAACTGACTTCTCTTGCCCAAGCCCGCACAGCGTCAAACGGACAGCGCAACTGATCTTTCTCAACCGCACCTGTTTTAATGGCCTTTTTCGCGTAAATGCAAAGGGGGAATTCAATGTCCCCTTCGGCGCATATACGAATCCGCTGCTCTGTGACGCCGACAACCTGCGCGCACTCTCCGCCGTTTTGCGCAAGACCTGCATCCTGCACGGAGACTTTACACTGTGTGAGCCTTATGTGGATGCGCGCACGTTTGTCTACTTTGACCCTCCCTATCGTCCCATCAGCAGGAGCGCCAGCTTCAACTCCTATTCCAGGCAGCCTTTCGACGACGGGGCCCAGGCGCGATTGGCAGAGTTTTATCGGGTGCTGGATGGCAAAGGGGCAAAACTGATGCTCAGCAATTCCGATCCGCACAATGAAAATCTGGCCGACGATTTCTTCGAGCAACTCTTCTCCGGTTTCCACATTCGCAAAGTCTTTGCCAAAAGAAATATCAATTCGAATGGGGCGCGGCGCGGCGCAATCACCGAATTGCTCATCACAAACTATTGAGAAATGACAAACACCTTACCCGCCCAGCGCGCCCCCCACCTCAGCCACATCGGACGAACCGACCCCGCCCCTTTCCGCGGCCCCCAGCCGGAACGTCTGGGCCTCTACCCGGACGTGGAGCGGGCCGTGGGTGCGGCGCGCCACGCCTTTCTCTCCCTGGACAGGATGAGTCTGGAAACCCGGCAGCGCATCGTCGAAGCCATCCGGGGCGTTGCCCGCCGCGACGCAGCAGAGTTGGGGCGAATGGCGGCGGAGGAGACCGGTCTGGGACGGCCAGAGGACAAAACCCAGAAGAATCTTCTCGTCGCCAACCGCACCCCTGGCCCAGAAATTTTGCAGGCCGAGGCGGTCAGCGGCGACAACGGGCTGACCCTTACCGAGCGCGCGCCCTACGGCGTTGTGGCGGCCATCACCCCCTCCACCAACCCGACTTCGACGATTTTCAACAACGCCATCAGCATCCTCAGCGCGGGCAATGCAGTGGTGTTCAACGTCCATCCGGGGGCCAACCGGGTCTGCAACGAGACCATCCGCCGCATTAATGCAGCCATCACAGCCGCGGGCGGCCCGCCGGACCTGCTCACCGCGCC
>JACQGT010000544.1 GCA_016199425.1 Chloroflexota bacterium | reverse complement strand
TGTGGGGATAGAAGGCCCAGTCCTGATGCCACTCCACCGGGCTGCCGTACTCCGGCGATTTCAGGTTCAATTTGTTGCCGTTGGTGCGGATGGCCGGCCCGATCAGATCAGCCACAATGTCCAGGATGCGGGGATGACGCAGGGTGCTGTTGTAGACCGGGTGGTGGAGAATTGGATTCTTCAGGCGGCGCAACCGGGGCGCTTCTGGTGTGTGACCCGGCTCCAGGTCAAAGACGTCCGTGTGTTCGGTGAAGGCCCGGCTCTGTTCCACAAAGTCGTCGGTGACACGGCGCAGGTCGGCCACATCGGTGGATGAAAGCACATTCTCCACGGCCAGGTAGCCGTTTTCGTGATAGAAAGCGATCTGCTCTTGGGACAGCATTGGGGGTCTCCTTTGGTGGGTGGTGCGTGTACCAGTATTTGCAGGTGAATAGGCTACCCCAATTGGCGGGTGATGTCAAAGACCGAAAAACTGTCCACCCGTCCATTTGCGTTGTCTGTCCAACCGGTGTTTACTGTATAAGAACACGGATAACAGAATTTACGGATTGCTGAGCACGCAATACGAAACACGCAATACCCAATATCCAATACCCCAGGAGGCCCCTATGCCCACCCCCGTTCTTGCCGCCCAACTCTACACTGTGCGTGAATTCACCAAAACCGCGGCTGACTTTGCCGCCAGCCTGGCAAAAGTCCGGGCCATCGGCTACACCGCCGTGCAAGTCTCCGCCATCGGCCCCGTTCCGCCCGCTGAAGTCAAACAGATCGCCGACGACAACGGCATCACCATCTGCATCACCCACATTGGCTGGCCGCGCCTGCTGGACGATCTGGACGCGGTGATCGACGAGCATCACCTGTGGGGCTGCAAACACGTGGCTGTGGGCAGTATGCCCGCCGAGTATCGGGACACGGGCGAAGAGGGCTATCACCGTTTCGCCGCCGCGGCCAACGAAGTGGGGCGCAAGCTGGCCGGGGCGGACCTCACCTTCAGCTACCACAACCACAGCTTCGAGTTCCAGCGCTTCGGCAAGCAAAACGGTCTGGAGATTCTCTACGCCGAGAGCGATCCCCGCTATCTTCAGGCCGAGCTGGACACTTACTGGATTCAGCACGGCGGCGGCGATGTGATCGATTGGATCAAGCGCATGGCGAACCGGATGCCGGTGATCCATCTGAAGGATATGGCGATTGTGGGCCACCGGGAGCAGGTGATGGCCGAGGTGGGCGAGGGCAACCTCAACTGGCCGGGCATTCTGGCCGCGTGCAAAAAGGCGAATGTGGAGTGGTACGCGGTGGAGCAGGACATCTGCCCCGGCGACCCCTTCGAAAGTCTGGCGATCTCCTATCGCAATTTGGCTGCGCTGGGATTGGAATAATCAGTAGACCGCAATGTTCCGGGCGTGGTCCGTGACCCGCCCGCCGGTTACGGACCACGCCCGGAGCAAATGAAAGGGAGCTGCTCTCGCCGGGTCCATTTTTTCTTTGCTCCCGCCGGGTCACGGACCCGGCGGCCCAACGAGACGACTCGTCCGCCGCCCGCCCGCTGGTCACGGATCGGCGGGGAGCAAATGAAAAATTGAAATGCACCACCGCCGCGGGGCGTTGCTAATTCGGTACAGTGCCGTTATAATAGGCATATAGGTTCATCTCCGCTGAACACATTTTCAACCCATTCGCCCCCTGGGGCATCACATCCCTGGCAGGAGACCCCAATGCTACGCACAATCAGTCGAATTGTTGTCGTGCTTTCTCTCGCTGCGCTTGTCGTAGCTGGGAGTACACTCTATCGGAACGGGCTGCCCGAATTCGCCGCCGTGCCGGCTTCTGTGCAGACTGGCGCATCAGTTGCAGCCGAAGAACCCCTCGCCTTTTTCGGCGCGCTCCAGGTGGCCGAACCCCGCCAGGTGGTTTTGGGCGTGGGTGGTCAGGTAACCGCCCTGTTGGTGGAGGAAGGCGATAAGGTGACCGCGGGCCAGGAGATTTTGCGCCTGGACACAACCAGTCTGGACACCGGCATCGAAAAGGCCGAGATCGGCCTGGAACTGGCAAAAGTCGCCCTGGCCCAGTTGGGCGAAGCCTCCCGAGAGAGCGAACTGGCGACAGCCAAAGCCAATGTAGATGTGGCGAAGATCACTCTGGAGAAGCTAAAAGAAGGGGCGACCAAAGAGGAGATCACCGCGGCCCAGAATTCCACGAACGCAGCCTGGGCGCGTTACAACGAAATCAAGGCCGGCCCCAGCCAGGCCCGCATTGATCAGTTGCGTGCCAATATGGACAAGGCCCAGATTACCCTGACCGAAGCCCAACGCAACTACGACGAGATCGCCTGGCGGCCCGATGTGGGCAAGACGCCCCAATCCGCGGCCTTGCAGCGGGCCACCATCGACTTTACCGCGGTCAAAGCTGCCTTTGACGAGGCAACCGCCCCGGCCCAACAGTCGGATCTGCTTTCCGCCCTGACCGCAGCCCAGCGCGCGCAGATTGCATTGGACGATCTGCTGGAAGGCGCGACCGACGCCGACATTTCTCTGGCCGAGGCGCGGGTGTTGAGCGCCGAAGCAGCTTTGGCGCGAGTGCAGGAATTGGCCGGGGCCAGCGAGCTGCGTGCCGGGGAGTTGCGGGTGCGCCAGGCAGAGATTGGCGTGGAAGAGGCAAAGGCCGCCAAGTCAAAGTCCAAAGTGGTTGCTCCCATTGCCGGTGCGATCATCGATTTGAATGTGGTTCTGGGGCAGATGGCCAGCGCTGGCTCGTCGGTGGCAATTGTGGGTGACGTGGCCGCTCTGAAACTGGTGGTCAATGTGCCCCAGGACGACATCGCGCGCGTGGCTGTAGGCAACACCGTAACCGTCACCCGTTTCGGCACGGACAAGACCGTCGACGCTGTGGTAGAGCGGATTTCCCCTGTGGGTACACCCGGCGCGGGCACTGCGACCTTCCCGGTGACGATTCTGCTGCCTGCCGCGGGTGCGGAAGGTTTCAGCCCGGGGATGCTGGTTTCGGTGGCGTTTGCGGCCAAGAAGGAATAGAAGTCGCTCTTCTGTGCTAAACAGACTGATTGTCGATGAGGCGTGAAACGTGAAACGCGAGAAAACCAGATTTGGTCGCGCGTAGCGTTTTACGCCTTTATTTTTCCAGGAAAGTAAGCCGGTCAGCTATGCAGCCCGATGAATTCGACATCCTGGG
Source organism: Chloroflexota bacterium (assembly GCA_016199425.1). Taxonomy (GTDB): domain Bacteria; phylum Chloroflexota; class Anaerolineae; order Caldilineales; family Caldilineaceae; genus JACQGT01. The sequence continues at coordinate 1,455 of JACQGT010000544.1, read as the reverse complement.
TGAAATTACAAATATCGAAACGTTTGCGATCAGGCGCTCGATTCGTGAGGTCGAATTCCTTAACAGGCATTACGGTGCAGGGCGCTGGCGGAAACGAGAAGGTTTTGCTACGATTCGCTATCATCAGACCGGGCGTGTCGTGCGTGCAGAAATCCACTGGTACGAGACGCATGGAATCGGTGCCGTGAAATGGAAAGTGAAACGAGAGTTTCGAGAATGAACACAGAAATCTCCAGTACAGCAATGCGTTATGCCAAATGTAGAGCCGTTTCTGGTGATCCTTTGACAGTGACAGGGGGTCAGTACTATCAGATCCTTCCCGATCCAGCAGAGGAGTATGGGCGCTTGCGGGTGATCGACAACACGGGGGAAGATTATCTGTACGACGCTGAGGAGTTTGAGGAAGTCAAAGATCTTGCGCGGCTTTCGACGGAGCTGACAGTTCTGCTTGGCGTGCCAGCAAAGGCTGCCATCCTACAAATCGCCAACCGGCGCGGTGTCAGTATGTCCGCTCTGCTGCGCGAGTGGATTGACGAGCGGTTAGACTTGCCCGCTGAGATAGGAGATAGGAGATTGGGCTGAACGAATCTCCTATCTCCCTGAACACACTCCTCTGGTTGCACTTCCTCATTCCAGCCCGTACAACTGTTTCACTGTGGCGTAGACCCAGCCCATCTCCCGTTTGGCGTAGTGGGCAGAGAGGCTGCGCATCAGATTGGGCAGGTCCTTCAAACCCAGGCTGGACTCGTCCACGAGCTGGCGCAGCCGGGCGCGACGCTTCGATTCTTCCACAAAATCGTCGTAGACCTCCTGGACCAGCGGGGAAGCGTACTCGATCTGTGTCGGCTCGAAGTCGCTCTCCAACTCCGTCTTCAGGTCGGCCACAGAGCCGGCAGCAAAGTCGTAGCCATTCTCCAGCATTTTGTAGAGAGCCTGTTCCACATTGGCTTTGCTGATGCCCGCGCCCGCGGCCCAGTGGATCTCCTCCACCGAAGGCGGCTTGCATTTCCAGAGGGTGGCGCTCTCGGCGGTGGAGAGCATCAGAATCGCGCCCTCCTCGGCAAATGTGGCGTCGCCCGCGGCCTGGTTGTGCGCCTCCATCTCTTCTTGCAGACGGCGATAGGCCTGGGCCAGCCCTGCGCTGTCCGGCGTGAGAACGGCCACCGAATCGACCAGATTCAACCCGTAGCGCTCGGCGATTTGGGCCAGCCGCGGATAACTTAGGACCTGTCCCTTCTGAATGGCCGTGTGCAGGGTCAGGGCCAGGGGCGTCGCGTAGGCCACCAGATGGGGGTTGCGGTAGCCCCACAGTTCAAAGATAAGCACCACCCGCTCTTCAGCCACAGCCTGCTCCACCGGCCCACGATCGGGCATGGCCTCGGCGATCAGCGCGCTCCAGTTGCCCCAGCGGCTGGGGCTGACGACGGGTTGCAGCCGGGTGCGGGGGATCACTTC
>JACQGT010000534.1 GCA_016199425.1 Chloroflexota bacterium | reverse complement strand
CCTGGGCCTGGGCCGCGGCCAATGCCTGGCTGATCACCTGACTGCGATTCGTCTTGATTTGGGCCGCCAGACGGTCGGCAAACTCCAACAGATGGGCCGGGAGCGAGATGGTCACTTTACGGGTTTCGACTGCCATTGATTTCCTCCACACAATACAGACGGAATCGAGAGACGGCTACATGGTACGGCTATAGAATACCGTCGATCCATACCACTGTCAATTCATACCATAGCCTACATTTCCACAAGTTGGATGGTTTCGTAGCTTGTAATAGAATACGTTCTGTCGCCGTTCTCTCCAGAAAGACTCCACAATTCCTGCACAATTCCTTCAGGCGATGATGGCCCTCAGTCAATCCCCTGAAACTGATGGTGGAAAACGGCGACCTGCCCGTGGAGTGGCCGGGGCGCTACGAGAGCCAGTCACGGATTGTGCGGGGCGAGGCGATGTCGTGGCACGGTTCGTGACAAGGCGATGAAGCACGACTTTTCTCTGCGCCTTTGCGTCTCTGCGAGAGATTTCTTGTGACTCTACTGCTTCATGAAGTGAGAACCTTTCGACATGGCAGCGAACAATTTTGACACCCGCACGACAGTGCTGGTCGTCGGGGGAACATTTCGGATGGGTTCGGCAACGTTCAGTCTTCCTGAACTGCGCAGCCGATATGGGGTGCGTTTCCCCGCTTCCTTCGAGAACGAAACTCCAGAAAGAATAGTTAGCGTAGATAGCTTTCGGATGGACTGTTGTCCGGTGACGAATGAGCGCTTTCTGGAGTTTGTCACTGCCCATCCCGAGTGGGGGCCCAATCAGCCAGCCCTCGACCAGCAGAACGGACGCTACCTGGAACAGTGGATGGACGGGGTCTATCCCCAGGGCTGGGGTGACCATCCGGTTGTCTTTGTCACCTGGCACGCGGCCCACGCTTTCTGTCGCTGGGCAGGCGGGCGGCTGCCGACCGAGGCCGAGTGGGAATTTGCCGCCCGGGCCGGCGGCGACAGCGAGTTTCCCTGGGGAGCCGATCTCCCATCGTCTCTGCGGGCCAACTATGGTGGCAGCGGTCTGGGAAGCACCACACCGGTGGGGCGCTATCCTCCCAATCCCCTCGGGCTGTATGACCTGGCGGGCAATGTATGGGAGTGGATGCTCGACGAATGGCCTTCCGCCGATTCGGTTCAGGGTCGCTGGGCCATTCGCGGCGGCAGTTTTGCCGGCGGGGTGGTCAATTTGCGCACCCGTTGGCGCGACAGCCATCTGGCAACGAACGCGGTCGAGTTTGTCGGCTTTCGCTGCATATACCCGATCTAGTAGGCGTCGGTCTGCTGATGATGGCGCTTGATGGGACGAGAGCGACGGCCTTCTCCAGAAAGACTCCACAATTCCTGCACAATTCCTGCAAAGTTGACTTCTACACTGTAGGCGTCGGGGTGTGTGGCCCTCGGTAGTACAGCACGGCGCAAATACCTCAGCAGTTCCTGCTCCCCGCCGGTCCGTGACCGGCGGCAGTCGTTCACTGGGCAGCGCCGGGTCACGGACCCAGCGAGAGCAATCGGAACCCCACAGATATTTACGCCGCACTGTACTAGCCGCTTCCCCGCCAGAGCGTCCACGCCCCGAATGGTGGAATCTTCCCCCACAGCCAGCCGCACCCCCGCCTCGAAATAGCTGCGGGAATAGCTCAGGTCTTCGGTGAGCCGGGGATCGTAGGGTAGGGCGCTGACGACGCTATCCACCTTCCCTGCCAGGAGCGCATCGGTCAGCCCGTCAAAGCCGATAGCGACGATTTGCACCTGCACACCCCAACGGGCCGCGATGGCCTGGGCCAGGCCCACATCGTACCCGATGGGGCGTCCTGCGCCGTCCAGTAGTTCAAAGGGCGGAAAGCTGGGGTCCATCCCCACTCGCCAGATACCCGTCTGCTGAATGCGCTGCCAGGTTGCGTCCTCGCCTGCCAGAAAGTAGCGATTAATCAACCAAAACCCAAACAGCCCAACGACGACACTGCAAAAAGCCAGAAAATAGACCGCGGAGGCGCGGGGCACGCGGAGGAAACGCGGAGATTTTCTCCTGAATTCCTCCGCGTGCCCTCCGCGAACTCCGCGTCTCCGCGGTGAAATCCCCTTTTTCGCAGTGGACTCATTCACTGAGGGTCTCTGACGCCTCGGGCATACTCCTGCACTTCCAAGTAAATAGGCTTCGGCTCAAAATCCGTGCCCACGAATGTGTAGTGGTCCTGGTAGCTCTTGGCATCCCAGGGGTAGCGAAAGGCCCACATGGCGACGGCATCCAGCCAGGGCCACTGGGCTGCAATTTCATAGGCGCGGATGGTGTTTTCTATGCGCCGCCCAGGCGTGACCGAACGGCTCCAGCGGGGGTGATCGTTCCAGCCGCTTTCGGTGATGATCGCCTGTTTGTGGCCGTCGCCATTGCGCACCATCACCGCGCGCAGCAGTTCGGCCCGGCGAAAATTGACCACTTCCGGGTCGGGCGGGTCGTCGGCGTCAAAGCTCCAGCCATAGGCGTGGATAGCCAGAAGGTCGAAATAGTCGGCGGCCCCGGCGTCGTACATCCGCTGTAAATAGATCAGATCGTTCATTCCCCATTCGCTGCCCGGCGCAGCCAGTGTTGGAGCCAGCGCCCCGGCCAACACCTGCACGTCCGGGTTAGCTTCCTTAACCATAGGATAGACTATTTTTAATAATTTTGTATAGCTTTCTGGGTCTACGGGCCGAAATCCCCATTCCTGGCTCAAATTTGGTTCGTTCCACAGGATGATGTGGCTGACCTGTCCCCGGTAGCGGGCGGCAAAGGCAGCCGCAAAACGCCCGAAGTCGGCGTACTGCTCCTCGGCCAGGTAGAGGTGCAGGGTGTCTGCTGGCCGCGCCCATTCGGGCACAAAGCCTAACCGGGCGATGACGGTCAGCCCCTGGCGGCTGGCGTGGGCGATTACTGCGTCCGGGTGGTTCCAGCCGAAGCGTCCCGGCTGCGGCTCGTAGTAGGCCCAGGGAAAATACTCGACGATCCACGGCGCGCCCATCTCGCGCACCATCTCCAGGCTACGTGCGATCTTCCACGACTCGGCTTCGTCGGTCAGCCGGGTGTGGACGCCCATCTTCGGGTTGACGGTGACGACTGTCTGTTGGGGGCCAGGCGGTACAGCGGATAGCAGAGAGCGCACGAAAAAATAGAGTGCGCCCACGGCAATCAAAAACACCAGCCCAATAGCGACGCGGAGCCCAATGGGATGCTCCCGCATCCTGACAATGAGAGTCGATTTTTCTCTGTTCAAAATAGGTCTGGGGGGATGTGGCGGCATACGAGGGATGTAAGCCCAGCCATTCTACGTCCTGCTTGCGCGGCTGGCAGCCGATGCTTCGGGCGCGGGGGCCGGGGGTGCTTCTTGGCGGCTCTCCTCGATGGCCTGAATCCCATTCTTGGCCTGCTGCAAAACACCGGCCAACTGACCCACCAACTGTTGGAGTATATCCACTGTGTAATCTTCCGCGTCAAGAATGAGTGTGTTGGCCTGGTCTCGGCTGCGTATGACCAGACGTTCGCCCTCGTCTCGACTCCGGGCGATGATTCGTTCGGCTTCGCGCTGGGCTTCCTGGGTCACGTAGTTTTGGTTGATCATCTCGATGGCGTGCTGCTGGGCCTGCTCGATAATCGAATTGGCTTCGGTGTGGGCATCGTTCAGAATCCGGTCGCGTTCTGCCACCATCCGCTCGCTCTCTTTGATGGCGCTGGGCACGCTGATGCGCATCTGATCGATCAGCCGCAAACACTCTGCCTCGCTGACCACCAATGAGGCGCTGAAGGGGAGCCGGTAGCCGCGATTGAGCACTTGTTCCAGTTGATCGACCAGTTGCAGGATTTCCATTCGGTTGCCTCGACGCTGGGGATTCAGCCGTGGTGGGTGAGCTTGCCCCGGGTTTTGGTGACACCCTTTTGGGCGGGCAGATTGGCGCTGGGGCCGCCCGCCCGGTTTTCTGCGATACGTGCAGCCATTGCCTGGGCAATCAGCGGATGCACCCAGGCAGAGATGTCGCCATCCAGACCGGCCACCTCTTTGACGATTGTCGAACTCAGATAGATATACTCTGTGCTGGAGACGAGACAGCAGAGTTCGATCTCCGGGGCCATTTTGCGATTGGCCAGGCCGATCTGATACTCAAACTCGAAGTCGGCCACGTTGCGCAGCCCGCGCACAATGACCCCCGCGTCGATGCTCCGCGCACATTCTACCGTCAAACCTGTAAAAGAGACAATTGAGCAATTAGGCAGGTGAGCCAGAGCTTGACGCACGAGTGCCACCCGTTCTTCCGTATTGAAGAGCAGCTTTTTGGGTGGGGCGTCGTAGACGCCGATCACCAGTTCATCAAAAATGGACGCGGCCCGCTGGGCAATGTCGATGTGGCCGTTGTGCATGGGATCGAATGTGCCGGGATAGAGTGCGCGGATCATTGACTTGCCTCGGGGTAGAACACGACTCTACTGCAAAAAGGTCTTTCAGCCACGGATAAACGCGGATTTCTCTCCTGAATTCCTCCGCGTTCCCTCCGCGAACTCCGCGCCTCCGCGGTGAAATTCTCCTTTTTGCCGTAGACTCAGAAATGGGCGAACAGTTCCTGGGGCGTCAGGTCGGCCAGGGAGCCGAGGCGCAGGTCGGCCTGGGAAAAGTCGGAAAATTGGGTGACGCTATTGGGCACGACCAGACAGCGCAGACCCGCGCCTTTGGCCGCCAGCATCCCTGTGCGGGAATCTTCGATAGCCAACGTTTGATCGGGCGGCGTTCCCAGCGCGACCGCGGCCAGCCGGTAGAGGGCCGGGTCCGGTTTCACCCGCTCCACGTCGTCTGCTGTGCGCACGGCCAGGAAGTGATGGCGCAGATCCAGCCGGGCCAGGTTGCCTTCCACCCAAGCCCGGGACGAACTAGAAGCCACGGCCAGACCGATCCCGGCTGCCTGGGCCGCGCTGATCAGCGCTTCGACGCCGGGCATGGGCGGCTGGCGTTCGATCAGTTCCAATACCCGTTTGCGCCGGGCCTGGTGGGTGGAAACGCGATCCAACGCAACGCCGGTCTGCCGTTCCAGAATGGCAAAGGGGTCGAAATCCACGGGTGCGCCGCCCACACAGTGAATCCAAACGTCCAGCGTCAACTCGCTGCCGTGGGCATCGAAAATTTCCTGCCAAGATTGGTAATCGGGTCCTTCCGTCTCCAAAATCGTGCCGTCAAAATCAAAGACAATCGCTTGCAGCATTCGTTACTCCAAAAGAGTCTGGCTTTGTAGGACGGAATGGTATTCCGT
>JACQGT010000592.1 GCA_016199425.1 Chloroflexota bacterium | reverse complement strand
TACCGGCTATGGCGGGATGGCGGCTACGCTGTGGGCGCGCTGCTCTCCGGTTTGCTGGCCGATGCCCTGGGCATGAGCTGGGCCATCGCCGCGGTGGCCGGATTGACAGCCCTGTCCGGTTTTGTGGTGGCCGGGGTGATGTATGAAACGCTTACAAAACAGAAATAAAGGAAAAGTATGATGGAAACAGTCGCAACCGAACCACGCAACATTCTCTTTGTCCTGAACGACGCGCCCTACGGCAACGAACGTCCCTACAACGGGCTGCGTCTGGCGCTCAATCTGGTCAAACGCCCAGATGTGCTGGTGCGGGTTTTCTTGATCGGCGATGCAGTCCTGTGCGCCCGGCGCGGACAGAAGACGCCGGATGGGTACTATAACCTGGAGCGCATGCTCAAATCCCTGGCCCGCCGTGGCCTGGTGGCGACCTGAGGCACTTGCTGCGAGGCCCGCGGGCTCGGGCCTGACGATCTGATCGAAGACGTGCGCATGGGAAGCCTTGACCTGCTGGGCGACTGGACTGTGGCCGCCACCCAAGTATTGGTCTTCTGAGGACGACATACGGTGGGTTACACATGAATGAACCGGATGCAAAACGCGTGCTGGCGGTCAGCGCCCATCCTGACGACGTGGAATTCACCAGCGGCGGCAGCGTGGCTCGCTGGACGGCGGATGGGTGGGCAGTCTATCTGGCGGTCTGCACCGATGGCGGGAAGGGCAGCCGCGATCCAAATATCGATCCGCGAGCGCTGGCGGCGCGCCGGCGTCAGGAGCAACGGGACGCCGCTGAAATCCTGGGCGTCGCCGAGGTGATTTTCCTGGATCACCCCGACGGCGGCCTGACTGCGGCTTCTGAATTGACGAAGGAAGTGGCCCTGCTCATCCGCCGCACCCGGCCCCACCGGCTGCTGGGTTGGGACCCCTGGAAGCGTTACCAGCTCCATCCTGACCACCGGGCAGCCGGTCTGGCCACGCTGGACGCAGTGCTGGCCGCCGGCAACCCCCACTATTTCCCTGAGCAACTGGCGGCAGGGATGAAAATCCATCAGGTACCAGAAGTGTATCTCTTCGGCGCTGAACAGCCCGACACGTGGGTGGACATCGGGCAAACATTCGAGCGCAAGATGGCGGCCATCGAGCGCCACGCCAGCCAGGTGGAGAACGTCTGGGAAGCAGCGCAACAGATGAGCCGGTGCGCCCAGGATTATGGAGAACAGAGCGGCGCTGCCTACGCCGAGGCCTTCAAAGTGCTGCACCCGTTCTGCGACACCTGATGTTGAGTTAAGCGGCCCCGTGCGGGCCGGGAGCGAGAGGGAGAAATAGCCATGCAACCCATTTACCTCGACTACAACGCCACAACGCCTGTAGACCCGAAAGTCATAGAGGCGATGCTGCCCTATCTGCAACAGAATTTCGGCAACCCGTCCAGCAGCCACGCCTACGGCGCGCAGGCCCAGGCAGGCGTAAGGCAGGCGCGTGAGCAGGCGGCGGCGCTGATGGGGTGTGACCCCGCCGAGATTGTTTTTACCGGCGGCGGCAGTGAGGCGGACAACCTGGCCATCAAGGGCATCGCCGAGAGCCATCGCAGTCGCGGCAACCACATCATCACCGCGCAGGGGGAGCATCCCGCAGTCCTGGAGACCTGCCGCTACCTGGAGCGCCACGGCTACCGGGTGACTTACCTGCCGGTGGACAATTGCGGAAGGGTAGACCCGGAGGATGTGGCCCGCGCCCTCACACCGGAGACTATCCTCATTACCGTCATGCACGCCAACAACGAGACGGGAACGCTCCAGCCCGTCGCCGCCATCGGGGAGATTGCCCGCCAGCGTGGGGTCTCCTTTCACACCGATGCGGCCCAGTCCGTGGGCAAAGTCCCGACCCGGGTGGACGACTTGCGGGTGGATCTGCTGACAGTGGCCGGGCATAAGCTCTACGCGCCCAAAGGCGTGGGCGCTCTCTACGTTCGCCGGGGACTGCGCCCGGAGTCTCTGATTCACGGGGCAGGCCACGAGGGGGGGCGGCGGGCTGGCACAGAGAACGTGGCCGGGATCGTGGCGCTGGGCGAGGCTTGCCGCATCGCCAGGGAAAATTTGGATGGCGAGGCGACCCGGCTGCGCGGATTGCGGGATCGGTTGCGCGACGGTCTTGCGCAGCAGGTAGGGGCGGTTCATCTGAACGGCCATCCCACGGAGCGGCTGCCCAACACCCTCAATGTGAGTTTTGCCGGTGTGGACGGCGGGGGCCTGTTGGCGGCGCTGCCGGCGGTGGCGGCCTCCACAGGCTCCGCCTGTCACGCCGGCCATACGGAGCCATCCCCTGTGCTGCGGGCTATGGGTCTGCCCGACGCGCTGGCTCTGGGGGCCGTGCGTTTTAGCCTGGGGCGCTGGACGACGGAAGCAGAAGTGGATCGAACCGTTGTATTCCTTGCTGAACATCTAAGACGGAGGTGATTTGATGGCCGGAAAAACAATCCTCATCCTGGGCGGCGGTGTCGGCGGCATTGTGACTGCCAACGCGCTGCGCCGGCAACTTGACCCGGAGCACCGGGTCGTGGTGATAGACAAGCGGGGCGAATACGTCTTCACCCCTTCCCTGTTGTGGGTGATGGTGGGCTGGCGGCAGCCGGCGCAGATCACCAAAGACCTGAGCCGTTTGCTGCATTCCGGCGTCGAGGTGCGCCGGGCCGAGGTGCAGGAGATCGACCCCGAACGGTCGGTTGTGCGGGCCGGGGGCGAAGAGCTGGCCTACGACTATCTGGTGGTGGCCCTGGGGGCCGACCTGGCCCCAGAGGCCATGCCCGGTTTCGCCGAAGTCGCGCACACCCCCTTCGACCTGCCCGGCGCAACCGCGCTTTGGTCGGCGTTGCAGGGATTCGAGGGCGGGCGCGTCGCCGTTCTGGTGGCGGCCACGCCCTACAAATGCCCGGCCGCCCCCTACGAGACCGCGCTGCTGCTGGACGATCACTTCCGGCGGCGTGGCATGCGCGACCGGGTCGAAATGGCGGTCTACACGCCGGAGCCGGCGCCTATGGGCGTGGCCGGTCCGGTGATGGGCCAGGCGGTGGTGGGGATGTTGCAGGCCAAAGGCATCGCTTTCAACCCCCAATTGAACTTGACCCACATCGATCCGGCGCAGAAGACGCTGGCCTTCGGGAATCGAGAGCCGGCCTCCTTCGATTTCCTGGCCGGTGTGCCGCCCCACAAATCGCCCCGGGTTGTGCGCGACTCCCCGCTGGCGAACCCGGCCGGCTGGGTTGCGGTGGACAAACGTACCCTGGCCACACCGTTTGAAAACGTCTACGCCATCGGCGACGTGACGACCATCCCCCTGGCCAACGGCAAACCGCTGCCAAAGGCTGGCGTCTTCGCCCACGGCGAGGGCGAGACGGTGGCGGCCCGTATCGCCGAGGCGGTTCAGGGCGCTGCGCCCCGCAATGAGTTCGACGGGATGGGGTATTGCTGGATCGAAATGGGGGGCGGCTCGGCCGGTTTCGCCAGCGGCGATTTCTACGCCGAACCGGACCCGGAAGTGCCCCATCCCCGCGCAGGTCGCCTCTGGCACACGGGCAAAGTTCTCTATGAAAAATGGTGGATGGGCGAGGGGTTGGCCCGCACGGCGGCCGGATTGGGTCTACGCCTGGGGAGTAAGCTTCTGGGCATCCCGGCGTCGTTGTGATCATTTAGGACTTTCGTAACTGCTCAGCCTCATTCCGGGAATCGACCGGGAGCTATCTGGAATTCCCCGCATTGGTCTGGTCGATTCCCGGAATGGGCCCTCTGGCCTGAGTAGTTCGACAATGTCACATTTCCATATGCCTACACCGATAGACCAGCGCAGGTTGAGTAGGCTGGGGCGTTTTCCAGCCGTATCGAAACCAAGCGGGTAGGAAGAACAGTTTCTTCACCCGTTCGCTCGGTTTCGATACGCCTCG
>JACQGT010000591.1 GCA_016199425.1 Chloroflexota bacterium | reverse complement strand
TGCGTCACCCGCTGGAGCAAACTGGACACCACCTGGACCGGCGTGGCCTGGCGGGACTTTGTGAAGTTGATCGACGTGGACCCGGCAGCCACCCACGTGATGGCCCACTGCGATCTGGGCTATACCACCAACATCGGCCTGGATGTGCTGGACGACGACGACACAATGCTGGCCCATCTCTACGACGGCAAACCCCTGGACGCTGAACACGGCTACCCCATGCGCCTGCTGGTGCCCAAAAAGTATTTCTGGAAGAGCGCCAAGTGGCTGCGCGGGCTGGAATTTATGCAGGGCGACCAGCCCGGTTTCTGGGAACGCCACGGCTATCACATGCAAGGCGACCCCTGGCTGGAAGAGCGTTTCGGCTGGTAGACCCCATCCCAAAGCACTGAAGGAAGCGAGACTCCGTATCCCTTACAGGATGTCTCGCTTCTCTGTGAGTCCGACCAATCCAAACGATGGGCCAGATTCGTTATTAATCGTACCCAACGGTCTTTCCACTGCGGGACAAATGATGTCTGCCCTGCCTCGACCCAACCTCACCCATCCGTCTCCCCCCAGCGTCCATATGCGGATGACACAGACCACCTCCGCCCGCATTCCCACAGCGGACGGTGAGTTCCAACTGGTCCATTTTCGCAACAATTGGGATGACAAAGAACATCTGGCTCTGGTGATGGGGAACGTTACCGACCGCCCGGAGGTGTTGGTACGGATTCATTCCGAATGTTTCACCGGCGATGTGCTCGGCTCCCAGCGCTGCGACTGTGGCGAACAGTTGGCCGCGGCCATGCGTGCCATTGCCGCGCAGGGCAGCGGTGTCATCGTCTATCTGCGCCAGGAGGGGCGGGGCATCGGGCTGGCCGAAAAATTGCGGGCCTACAACCTGCAGGATCAGGGCTACGACACCGTTGACGCTAATCTGCTCCTGGGCCACCAGGCCGACGAACGGGACTACACCCCCGCTGTGCTCATCCTGCAAGAGTTGGGTGTGCGTTCGATTCGCCTGCTCACCAACAACCCGGCCAAAGTAGAGAGCCTGGAAAGCCATCATTTACCGGTGGTGGAGCGGGTTGCCATGCAGCCCAATGTCAACCGGGAGAATGCAGCCTATCTGCGCGCCAAAGTGCATCGAATGCGCCATCTCCTCGACCTCAACGGTCATCTGCACGCTGAACCAGAAGCCCAGCCGCCAACCGCCCTGGCGTATGGCTCGCTGTTGACCTCTCTGGCGCAACGGGCCGCAGCTCACCACCAGAGAACCGGCCATCCTTTTGTCACCCTCAGCTACGCCCAGAGTCTGGACGGCTGTGTGGCCGGGCAACCGGGGAAGCATTTAGACATCAGCGCGCCCCTATCGCTGACGATGACCCACGCCCTGCGCGCCGCCCACGACGGCATTCTCGTAGGCATCGGCACGGCCTTGGCCGACGACCCCAGCCTGACTGTACGCCGTGTAGAGGGCGACAATCCCCAGCCCGTCGTCGTGGATTCGCACCTGCGCTTGCCCGCTACGGCCAGATTATTGCAAATGTCCCGCGGGGTCTGGATTGCCACCACCGACGCCGCGCCGCTGGAACCTCAACAGGCGTTGGAAGCAGCCGGCGCGCAGATTCTACGCCTGCCCACCACCCAAGACGGACGGGTCGATCTGGGCGCGCTCCTCGCCTGCTTGGGCAAAATGGGGATGCGCTCACTGATGGTGGAGGGTGGCCCATCGATTCTGACCAGCTTTCTGGCCGCCCGTCTGGCCGACTACGCAGTGGTGACAGTCGCGCCGTTCTTTGTGGGCGGTGTCCACGCGGTCAACCAGTCACTCGATCCTTCCGCAGAAAAGCTCCCCCGCATCCGCGATCCCCAAATAGTGCAAGTCGGCCCGGACGTGACCCTCTGGGGAGCGCTGGCGTGAAGCGGCGCAGCGTCTACTTCACCGCACCGGGAGAGGCAGCGATGGTGGAAGAAGCCACGCCCGTCCCAGCCTCCAGCGAAGCGCTGGTGGAGACGATCGTCTCGGCCATCAGCCCCGGCACGGAGATGCTCTTTTATCGCGGCCAGTTGCCAGCAGGCGTCTCCGTAGACACTGCCATCCCTGCCCTCTCCGCCGGTCTGACCTATCCTCTCAAATACGGCTACGCCTGCGTGGGTCGGGTGATCGGTCTGGGCGCGGACGTCCCTGACCAGTGGCACGGGCGGCTGGTCTTTGCCTTTCACCCCCACGAGAGTCACTTCTGCGCGCCTCTTTCCAGCCTGCTGCCCGTGCCGCTGGGGATCGAACCGGAGCGGGCCAGCCTTCTGCCCAACGCCGAGACTGCTGTCAATCTGGTGATGGATGGAGCGCCGCTGGTGGGGGAGCGCGTAGTCGTCTTTGGTCTGGGCATTGTGGGGCTGTTGACGACCGCACTGCTGGCCCAGTTTCCCCTGGCAGCCCTTTATGCGGTCGATCCCATTGCGCCGCGGCGGGCAGTCGCTTCCGCTTTGGGCGCGACACAGACATTTCACCCGGCAGAGACGGCATCCCTTTGCGCATCCCTGGCCGACAGCCAGGGCGCTGACCTGATCTTTGAGCTATCCGGCCAACCCGCCGCGCTGGACCAGGCAGTGCAGGTGGCTGGTTTCGGCGGACGCATCGTCGTAGGTTCCTGGTATGGCAACAAACGGGCCAGCCTGGAGCTGGGCGAACATTTCCACCGCAACCGGATTCAGATCGTCAGCAGCCAGGTCAGCACCCTCGCGCCCGATTTGACCGGTCGCTGGACAAAAGCCCGGCGCATGGAGAGCGCGTGGCGTTTTCTGGCCGGACTGCCCGTGGAACGGCTGATCACCCACCGCTTTCCCGTAGAAGAAGCCGCTGACGCCTACCGGCTCATCGATCAGCAACCGGAGCGGACGGTACAGGTGATTTTTGAATATCGTTAGAACACGGATTACGGAATTGACGGATACGAATCGGTCAATTCCGTAATCCGTGTTCTGCCCACAGAGGAGAGCCGACGTGTACACTCTGGCAGTGCAACGAGACTTTACCGCCCAGCACTTTCTCATCGGCGGCGACTGGGGCCCGGAAAATCGCTGGCACTCCCACCACTACCGGCTGGAAATTCAGTTGGAGGGCGCGACACTGGACCGGCACGGCTATCTGGTGGATATTGTGCAGGTGGAGGCCCTGCTGGAAGGGATTGTGACCCGCTACCGGGACAAAACCCTCAACGATCTGCCCGAGTTCGCCAGGCTGAACCCCAGCATCGAGCATTTCTGCCGCATCGTCTGCACAAATTTCTCGAACGATCTGGACGCGCCCAACATCAGCGCGGTGCGGGTGCAGATTTGGGAAAACGAGATTGCCTGGGCCGCCTACCGGCTGATAAGGTGAAGGGGTGAAAGGGTGGTCCGGTGAAAAATCCGCGTTGATCCGCCCGATCCGCTCAATCAGCGTTCCATTCTTAAATCCGTGCAAATCCTTTCCATCTGTGTCAATCCGTGTCCTTCTTGAAAAGTGAAATCGGATGCGCATCGGCCTTGTCATCTACGGCAGCCTGGATACCCTCTCCGGGGGCTATCTCTACGACCGCAAGCTGGTGGAGTATCTGCGCGCCTGTGGCGACAGCGTGGAGATTGTCTCCCTGCCCTGGCGCTCCTATCCCCGCCACCTGCTGGACAACTTCTCCCCGGCCTGGAACCGGCGGCTGGCCGGGCTGGATGTGGACCTTCTCTTGCAGGACGAACTGAACCATCAGTCACTAGCCTGGGCGAATCGGACGCTGCGCGACAGCCGATTTCCTATAGTCAGTATCGTCCATCACCTGCGCTCCAGCGAAGAACATCTGGTCTGGCTGCTGCCCTTCTATCGCTGGGTAGAACAGTGCTATTTGGCATCGGTGGACGGCTTCATTTGCAACAGCCGCACCACACAAAAGACAGTTGACTCACTGGTGCAAAAGAAGAGTTTGGACACGGATTTACAGGATTCACAAGATTTTGATCCGCCCCCATCCGCCAAATTCGCGTTCAATTCTTTCAAACCGAGCATCTTCGCATATCCGGCGGCGGATCATTTGGATGTGCCAGCGTCAGAGGCTGTCCACCGGCTGATCGACGAGCGCAACGCCCGATCTGGTCCGGTGGAGCTGCTTTTTGTGGGCAATCTCATCCCCCGCAAAGGGCTGCACCACCTGTTGGCGGCCCTGGCCCATCTCCCCAACCGGAACTGGCGGCTACACGCAGTTGGCCGCACGGATGTGGATTTCGGCTATTCTGCCCGCATCCGCGCAGAGATTGAAGGGCTGGGATTGGGCGATACTGCCACCCTGCACGGACGGGTGAGCGATGCCGCTCTGACGGAGCATCTGAACCGCTGTCACCTGCTGGCCGTGCCTTCCTACGAAGGCTTCGGGATCGTCTATCTGGAAGCAATGGCCTTTGGCTTGCCGGTCATCGCTTCTACCGCAGGCGCGGCCCACGAGATCGTGCAGCCGGGCGTCAACGGCTTTCTGGTAGAACCAGCAAACACAGGTGGATTGGCGCAAACGCT
>JACQGT010000590.1 GCA_016199425.1 Chloroflexota bacterium | reverse complement strand
GGAGAGGGGCCGGGGGTGAGAGTCACCGCCCCCACCCAATCACCTGTTCGTTCTGAAACCGGTAGTTCATCTCTACGCCCACCGGTAAACGCCGCTGGTTGCTGCCGTCGGCGTTCATCACAAAAACGCCCCACTCCCCGTCCCGGTCGCTCAGAAAGGCGATCTGCTGGCCGTCAGGACTCCACACCGGAGCCAAATTGTGGGGAAATATCTTCATCAGCGCGGAGGCTGGCCGGGTCAAGGCGGTCATACCGTTGCCGTTGGGGTCAATCGTGTAAATTTCCCGGTGGCTGGCCCGGTCATCCACAAAGACAATCAACCAGCCATCGGAACGCCACGACGGGTCCCGGTGGATAAACAGATCGGTCACCGCCCGGTTGACCGGATTGCCATCCTTGTCCGTTTGCGGCCCATCCTGGGTGATTTGCAGGCCATCGCTGCTCTGGTAGACGATCCCCCGCTCGCTCCAACTGGGCGCGGTGGCTGTCTTCTGTGACGGGATATCCTGAAAGCCGCTGCCGTCCAGCCTAACCCGGCTGAGGGTACGCAGGTCTTTGGAGACCAGCGGGTATTGAGCCAATTCGGGGCTGTCGGGTAGACAGCGGAAACCCAAATTCCGGCAAGTTTCCTGGCCGTTGACCCGGCTGAAGACAATCAACTGGCCGTCGGGACTCCAGGCCGGGGCGCGCAGTTCCTGCCCGCCGTAGAGCCGTCGCTCGTTGCTGCCGTCCACATCAATGACGAATAGCCCCTGGCCGCCGCGCAAGAAGGCCACCCGCCGCCCGTCGGGGCTGATGGCCGGATCGACGCCGTTGGTCAGCGTGCGCGGGCTGCCGCTGCTCAAATCGTAGAGGACAACTGAGCCATCCGCAGCCGCCAGGGCCAGCTTGCCGCTCAGACCCGTCGGGCCAGAGGGATTGGAGATTGGAGATTGGGTGGTTTGGGCGGATGCTGGGGACGCGACCAGTGCGGGCGCGTCGCTGATGGCCCCGGAGATCGGCAATTGGTCGATTGCCCCCTCCGCGGTCACATAGCGGGCCGAAACCCAGCCAAAGCCGCCTGCTTCCAGCGCCACCTGCACCCATCCGCCGTCCCCATTGCGGGCCAGCAGGGAAAGCCGCACCCCATCGGACAGCTTTGCTACAATCGCATAGGTTGTGCCGGGGCCGGAACGCACATTCAGCCGTACACCGTTGGTGTCAACCGTCCCGGCTAGAGAGGGGCCGACTCCGGCGCTCTCCGCTGCCGGTTGGGTTGCGGCGGCATCTTCTGTTGCCGGAAGTTCTACCACAGGCAGACTGTCGTAGTCGAAGAGCACCACCCGCTCCCACTCCACCCAGCCGGTGACGCCAGCCAGACTGGTAGCCAGCAGCCACGCGCCATCCCCACTGCGCCCCACAACCGTCAAAGCTGCGCCTGTCGTCATCGTCTCGCGTGCTATGCCCTGAGGTGCTGTGCGTAGCTCCGCGCCGCCGCTGCGCACAACCCCCGTCACCGTCTTCCCGGTCTGGGGAAGGGGCACAGGCGCGGGCGATGGAGTCGGCGGGACGGGTACGTCGCCCACCACCGACAAGCCGAGCAGATCGTAGATGATCACATCCTCGGCCCGCAGCCAGCCACTCTCTCCATTCCCGGCCACACCGGCGATCCAGACCGCGTCCTGCGTGCGCCCCGTCGCGTCCAACCGGTCGCCGGGCAAAAGGGTGCGCAGCGCTTCCCCGCCGGGCCGGTCGTAGAGGGTCGCGCCCCGCCCCCGCACCAGCGCCACAACACTCGATCCTTGGGCCTGCGCGGGAAAGACGGGCAAGAGAGCCGCCACCAACACCAGAGTAAAGAGCAAACCGATTGTTTTTATCCACTTCGACGCCATCGCCACGAGCGTTTCCTCCCCCTATAGAAGATATTGGATAGTAGAGATTGGCAGAACCGATCTCCAACATTCTACCACCTGTCTTCGAATCTCAGTATCCAATCTCCAATCTCCAGAGGATCTCCAGAATTGACACAGGCGATCCTTCGGTTGCGCGGTCCACTTGCGCGAGTTGTCCATTTGCGCTACTGTATACCCCACACATATCCTCTCCCCACTCCCAGGAGGAGCAATGAAAATCACCGGCTTGAAAAGCTATCTGGTCGATTCCGGCTCGGCCAAACACTGGCTCTTTGTCAAAGTAGAGACCGACGAGGGACTGCACGGCTGGGGCGAAGCCTACACCCAATTGGACCGGGACCGCCAGTTGGAGGTGCAGGTCCACGAACTGGCCCGCTACGTGGGGGGGCGCTCCCCCTTGGACATCAAACATTTCTGCTTTATGGCCTACAACGACTTTGCGGGCAAGCGGGGCAGCCTGGAATTGTTCTGCGCCATCAGCGCCATCGAGCAGGCATTGTGGGACATCGCGGGCAAAGCTGCCAATCAGCCAGTTTACAACCTGCTGGGGGGCGCGTTCCGGAAGAAAATCCGGGTCTACGCCAACGGCTGGGGTGGCGGCGGTACACCGGAGCAGACAGCGGAAGCCGCCGCAGCGACCGTCGCGAAGGGCTTCACCGCCCTAAAGTTTGACCCCTTCCCCGGCCCCTGGCGGGCCTGGATCGACAAAGAGGACGAAACCGCGGCGGTGGATCGCATCGCCGCGGTGCGCGAGGCCGTCGGCCCGGATGTGGAAATTCTGGTGGAAGTACACCGGCGGCTGGCCCCGATGCACGCCATCCGCGTGGCCCGGCTGCTGGAACGGTACCGCCCCTACTGGTACGAGGAGCCGGTC
>JACQGT010000533.1 GCA_016199425.1 Chloroflexota bacterium | reverse complement strand
CCCGATCCTCCAGCAGTTTCCCCAGACTCTCCTGGCTGGTCCGTGCGCTGAAACCCACAGGGCGAATGCCAAATTGGGGCAGAATGCGTTTGAGCAGGTAGTCCGTGCCCCCATAGACCGGTTCGCTGTGCAGAATCACATCACCGGGGCGCAGGAATGTCCAGAGGGTGGTGCTGATGGCCGACATTCCGCTCTCGAAGACCGCGGATTTCTCTGCCCCGTCCCACAGGGTCAGCCGATCCTCCAGAATTTCCAGATCGGGGTTGTTGAGCCGGCTATAGATCAGGCCCAGTTCTTCGTGGGGCGCCTGCTTGCGCAGGCCATAGGCGATCTCGAAGAAGGCTTTGCCCTCTTCTGCGCTTTCAAAGACAAAAGTGGAGGTCTGGAAAATCGGGCATTTGACCGCGCCCTGGGAGAGTTCTGGGCGATAGCCGTAGCTCATCATCAGGCTTTCCGGGCGGAGGGTTTTATCGCCGATAGTGGTGGAGCGGGAATCGCGCTTGCTGTCTGTCATGCCTACCTCCTTGTAGGACGTCGGGGGATATTTGATTGGTATCTATGCCCACAGCCCGGCACGTCTGAAAGCGCAAGTCCGCTGAAGTGGACCAAAGAAGGAGTCGTCACCCGCGCTTGCCGTGGCACTGCTTGAACTTGCGCCCGCTGCCGCAGGGACAGGGATCGTTGCGATTGGCCCGGCTGAATAGCTCCTGCACGCGCTTGTCCTGTTGGGCCAGATAGCCCATCACATTGGCCGGGGCGCGCCGGTTGTGGAGTTCGTTTGCCATAAAGTTCATATACGGGCGCACGTGATTGAAGAAGGCCCGGTAGCCCGCACACAGGTAGTTGAGCCCCGGCTCGCCGTCCGGCGTGAGGATGAAGCGGTTCTTGGGGCAGCCGCCGTTGCAGACAAATTTGACTTCGCACTCCAGGCAGTAACGGGGCAGTGTGTCCCGCTTGTCCGTTCCGAATTTGCGCTGGCCCACCGAGCCAACCATTTCGATCAGCGGGATTTCCTGAATGTTGCCCAGCCGATAGTTTGGCTCTACGAAGTGGTCGCAGGCGAAAAGATCGCCGTTGTGCTCCATCGCCAGGGCCGAGCCGCAGGTCTCCTCAAAGATGCAGAGACCGGGCCGGTTGCCGCTGTAGGCGGCCAGGGCCACGTCGAAAATCTGTACGAAGACCCGCCCCACGTCCCGGCGCACCCACTCCTCGAAGATGCCGATGAGAAATTGTCCGTACTGCTCAGCCGTCACCGAACGCTCGCGCACCGCGTCCCCTTCCTGATAGCCGGTCGCGTTGTCCCGTTCCACAATGGGGATGAACTGCATAAATTCGGTCTTCACTTCGTCGCGCAGAAAGCGGTAGACCTCCACCGGATGGGGCGCGTTGGCCGCGTGGACGGTTGTGAGAATGTTGAAGCGCACCCGGTGTTTGTGCAGCAGCCGGGCCGCCCGCATCACCTTTTCCCAGGTGGGCTGGCCGCCTTTGTCCACCCGGTAGGCGTCGTGGAGATGCTGGGGGCCGTCCATACTCAGGCCGATGAGAAAGTCATTCTGGGCGAAGAAGGCGCACCACTCGTCGTCCAGAAGCGTGCCATTGGTTTGCAGCGCGTTCTCCACCCGCATCCCTGGCCGCTTGTATTTCTGCTGGAACTCCACCGATTTCTGGAAAAATTCCAGCCCCATCAGCGTCGGTTCGCCCCCCTGCCAGGCAAAGGTCACCTCCGGCACTCGCTGGGCGGCGATGTACTGCGCTGTGTACTCCTCCAGCAGCGCCTCGTCCATACGGAATTTGCTGCCGGGATACATCGCCTCTTTGCTCAGAAAGTAGCAGTAGGAGCAGTCCAGATTGCAGATAGCGCCCCGAGGCTTGAGCATCACGTGAAAGGCGGGCGGTGGGGCGATGACGCCGCTGGTCAATTTGGATGAAGTTTGCAGGGTGACAGGGGGCACGTTAAGCTCCGGGCTTGTCTGCGGGAAACAGAGGTTCAATGAGCGCAATCAGCCGCGGCAAATCGTGCTGCACGGTCTGCCACACAATATACAGGTCAATATCGTCATAATTGTGAATCATCCGGTTGCGCATCCCAATCATATCTTTCCAGGAAATCGAAGGCAATCCTGCTTGCGTTTCGCTCGATATGCGCCGCGCTGCCTCGCCTATGATTTCAAGACGGCGAATCACCGAATCCTGAAGTTGCGTGTCTTGCAGAAAGCTCTCTTGATCCCATCCTGACACATAAGCAACTGCCAGCTTTGCTGCAGTGAGCATGTCCAGAAGGTACTCCTGATCACGCCCCATACACTACCTCCGCAGATTCCAGAATCGCCTTCCGGCGCAGATAATTTCTGCTCATCTCAATCCCCCGGCGACTTACCAGATCCACTTTTCTTCCAACAATCTGGCCCAACTCATCTTCCATGCGGACCAGATCGAAGAGCGACAGTCTGGCCTCTGGGTGAAAGCGCACCAGCACGTCCACATCGCTGTCGGGGCGGAAGTCGTCGCGCAGGACGGAGCCGAAGAAGGCAAATTCGACGATCTGCCAACGCTGGCAAAATGCCGTCACTTCTGCCTGGGGTATCTCAATGCGTATGCTCATCCATCCACCTCCAGCACTTTCAGGCTCTCGATGCCCCGGTCGTCCACAATTTTGACGGCGATGCGCGTGCGCGTGCCCGGCGCAAACTATTCTACACCCCCAGTTCCGGCACGTCCACCCAGCGCCGCTCGGCCCAGGCCTGGTAGCCCAGCTCGGCCAGTTGCACGCCCTTCGCCCCCTCCATTAGATCCCAGCGGAAGGGGGTATCCTCGACGACGTGGCGCAGAAAGGCCTCCCACTGGATTTTGAAGGCGTTGTCGTAGGGCCGGTTGTTGGGCATCCACTGCCAGGTGTCGAAGAACTGGATGGGCTGGGCAATGTCCGGGTTCCAGACCGGCTTGGGGGTGAAGGCGTCGCCCTGCACCACACACTCGCGCAGACCCGCCACCGCGCTGCCCCGGGTGCCGTCCACGTGAAGGGTGAGCAGATCGTCCCGGCGCACACGGGTCGTCCAGGAGGAGTTGAACTGGCAGACGACGCCATTCGTCAACTCGAAGATAGCGTAGGCCGCATCGTCCGCGTCGGCCACATAGCGCTTGCCCCCCTCGTCCACCCGATCCGGCAGGTGGACAGCGCCGATGCAAGAGAGACTTTTGATGGGTCCGAAGAGATTGTCGATGACGTAGCGCCAGTGGGCGAACATATCCAGAATAATGCCGCCGCTCTCGGACTTTTTGTAGTTCCAGGAAGGGCGCTGGGCGGGCTGGTCGATGCCGTCGAAGACCCAATAGCCAAACTCGCCGCGCACAGAGAGGATGCGGCCAAAGAAGCCCGTGTCGATGAGGTATTTCAGCTTGAGCAGACCGGGCAGGAAGAGTTTGTCCTGGATGACGCCGTTCTTCACCCCCGCATCCCGGGCCGCCTGGGCCAGCCGCACCGCATCGACGGTCGATGTGGCCGTGGGCTTCTCGCAATAGACCGCCTTGCCCGCAGCGATGGCTTTCAGCGTATTTTCCACCCGCAGATTCGTCGCCAGCGCGTCGAAATAAATACGGTTGGCGTCGTCGGCCAGGGCACTGTCCAGATCGGTGGTCCAGCGCTCCACGCCGTGGGCCGCGGCCAGACGCTGGAGTTTATCGGCGTTGCGCCCCACCAGCACGGCTTCGGGCACAATGCGGTCGTCGTTGCGGGTCGCCACGCCCCCCTGCTGGCGGATGGCAAGAATCGAGCGCACCAGATGCTGGTTTGTCCCCATCCGCCCGGTGACGCCGTTGAGAATGACGCGGATTGGAATGATTGCCATTGGGAAAGGTCTTCCTTTGCTATTTGAAAGTTTCTGGTTCGACTATTATAATACGCACATTCGACTGCATTTTCCAGCGCGGAGTCTGTCGTGAGAATTATCGGTGAGGTAGTCATCCCGCCCGACAAACTGAGTCGCTATCTTCTTGTCTGGCGTCCTAAAAGTGACAAGTCCCAGTTCCTTGCGCAAGCTGGCTTCACCACTCAAAATACTACCGACTTGGACAGAGCGTTGAGACGATTGGTTATAGAAAACGATGCCATTCCAGATAGGCGTGACGAATACGGACAGTTCGTGCAAATCGAAGGATTGCTCACAGGTCCGTCAGCCACACTGCATGTCGTCATTGTGTGGATTCGTCCTGCAAATGACGCCCGCTTTCGTTTTGTAACGCTCAAACCTGCGAGATAAACGATGAAACCAGAACTCTATCAAGAAATTGCCTTAACCCGGACAATCCCTTCTGTGCGACTCAAAAAAGGCGATGTAGCGGTTGTCATTGACTATCTGCCCCACCCATCCGGCGGCGAGGAAGGCGCTGTGCTGGAACTCTTCAACGCCATCGGCGAGTCAATCCGAGTCGAGGTCGTGCCCGTCTCCGCCATTGAACCGTTGCGCGCCGATCAGATGCTGGCCGTGCGTCCACTCGCCGTCTGAATCCGATACTTTACCTTCCCTTACTTTACCTTCCCTTTTCCCGGTGTCCGACAGAGGCAGACTGTAGCGTTCTTCGATTCTTTCTCGCCGGATTTCGCGAATCATCTCCAGAATCTGCTCTCGCGTGGAATACCCGGCGGCAGATAACAGTTCCCGTGTGCGCCGACGAAATTCATCGATTGAAGGAAGCCCATCGCCCATCATCCCCTCATCCACTCGCCAGATACACCTCCACAATCCGCCCCAAAAACGTCTCCTGATCTGTCGTCCAGTAGCGGTTGGAGAAAATTTCCACTTCGTGGAAGCCGCCAAAGCCCGCCTCCTCCACCCAGCCCCGAATCTGGCGGATGGGGATACAGCCCTCGCCCATCAGCCCCCGGTCGTTGAGCAGGTCATCCGTGGGCGTGCGCCAGTCGCAGATGTGGAAGGCAAAGATGCGCCCGATTTCCCCGCAGCGCTGGATTTCCGCCTGCAAGTGGGGGTCCCACCAGAGGTGGTAGACATCCACAGCCACGCCCACCCAGGGCGAGGCGATGGCGGCGCAGAGGTCGTTGGCCTGTCCCAGTGTATTGATGGCCGAGCGGCTGTCCGCGTACATCGGGTGCAGGGGTTCCACGGCCAGCTTCACCCCGGCGGCCGCGGCCTGGGGCAGAACAGCTTCGATCCCCGCCTGAATCTGCTGGCGGCTGACCGGCAGGGGTTGGCCCAGCGCGGCCCCGCAGACCAGCACAATCAGCGGCGCGCCCAGAGCCGCCGCCTCGTCGATGGCCCGCCGGTTGTCGTCGATGGCGGCCTGACGACCGGCTGCCGTTTCTGCGGGGAAGAAGCCACCCCGGCAGAGGGAGACGACCGCCAGCCCCGCGTCCCGGATGCGCTGACCTGTAGCAGCGATGTCCCGTCCGGCCAGGGCGTCGCGCCAGACGGTCATCCCTTGCACGCCGTGGGCGGCATAGCGGTCGATGGCCGTTTCGATGGGCCAGGGTTTGGTGGTGATGGTGTGGACGCAGAGTTGCGTGGTGTCGAGGAGCGGTTGAGCCATTGGGTGTTCGATTTCGGGTAGAGTTTGTGAAGTGGATGCAAAGGCATTATAGCACCAAACCAGTGGAATTCTTACTTTTCAAACAGGAGTCTCTGGTTTGGTTCTGGCTTGTCCAGGTCAGGACTGCTCTGCGGCCAGAATCCCGTCGATGGCCGCCAGTTCCTCGGCGCTGAAGGCCAGATTCTGCAAGGCGGCTACGCTGTCCTCGATCTGCCCCGGCTTGCTCGCGCCCACCAGCGCCGATGTCATCCCCGGATGGCGCAGCACCCAGGCAATCGCCATCTGGGCCAGACTCTGCCCCCGCTGCTGGGCCAGTTCGTTCAATTGCTGGATTGTAGCCAGCCGCTGGGGTGTAATCTGCTCGCGCCGTAGAAAGGCCGAAGGCTTGGCCGCCCGCGAATCCTCCGGGATGCCGCCCAAATAGCGGTTGGTCAACATTCCCTGGGCCAGGGGCGAAAAGACGATACAGCCGATATCCTCCGCGGCCAGCGTCGGTATGAGATCCTCCTCTGGACCCCGGCGGAGCATACTGTAGGCGGGCTGGTGGATCAGACAGGGCGTGCCCAGCCCGCGCAGAATCGCGGCGGCCTGGCGGGTCTGTTCCGGGGAGTAGTTGGAGACAGCCGCGTAGAGCGCTCGCCCAGAACGCACCGCGTAGTCCAGCGCGGCCATCGTCTCTTCCAGAGGTGTGTTGGGGTCCGGGCGGTGGTGG
>JACQGT010000532.1 GCA_016199425.1 Chloroflexota bacterium | reverse complement strand
GGGGATGGGCCGGATGTGGCTGGCCTCGCCCGCGTAGATGGTGCGGATGGGCGTCCAGGCCAGACCGTAGCCCGCCTCCACACAACTGACGATCTCCTCCATCTCGAATTCGTAGCCTGTCTCCTTCCCCGCCAGCAGTCGTTCCATCAGCCGCCTGCTCACCAGCCGGTAGCCCGATTGGTTGTCCAGAATGCGCGTCCCCATGGCCCAGGAGAAGATACGAAAGCCCAGATTGTTGCCCAGCCAGCGCCAGAAGGGCATCTGCTCGAAGCTGCGGTAGCCAATAATCAGGTCGGGCTGCTGACTTTCAAAGAGCGCGGCAAAGGCAGGAATCTCCGCGGGGTCGTGCTGGCCGTCGCCATCCAGCGCAATCACCCCATCGTAGCCATTTTCCAGCGCGTAAACAAAACCCCGGCGCAGGGCCGCGCCTTTGCCCTGATTCGGGTTCTGTACGAGAACGGTCGCCCCGGCAGCTTCGGACAGGGACGCGGTATTGTCGCGCGAGCCGTCGTCCACCACCAGCGCGGGCAGATAGCGCAGGGTTTCTTCCACTACCCGTTCGATGGCCGCTGCTTCGTTATAGGCGGGGATCAATGCCAACAGACGCATTCCAGCAAAGTCTCCAACAGAAGGACACGGAGAAAACGGATTTACACGGATTTACAGTTACTATACCGGTTGCCGCACTGAGACGCAAAGAGCGCGGTCGTTGTGTGTCCACACCTCTCTGGTGGTAAACTGAAAATGAATCAATCCGTGCAAATCCGTTCCATCGGTCCAAATCCGTGTCCTTCTTTTCGGGAAAGAGAGTCGATGCAACACCAGACAATCGCCGTGCTAGACTACGGCAGCCAATACAGCCAACTGATCTGCCGCCGGGTGCGGGAGAGCCACGTCTACGCCGAACTCATCTCCTGGGAGCAGGCTGCGGAGCGGTTGCCCCAGATGAATTTAAAGGGGATTATCCTCTCCGGCGGGCCAAACAGCGTCTACGATCCCAGCGCGCCCAGCCTGCCGGAGATCGTCTGGGAGAGCGGCGCGCCTGTGCTGGGCGTCTGCTATGGGCTGCAACTCCTGGCCCACTACGGCGGCGGCCACGTGGCTCCCAGCCAGGAGCGGGAATACGGCGCGGCCCAGATCGAAGTCACTTCACCCAGCCCTCTCTTTGCCGGGCTGCCGGCGCGCCAGCAGGTCTGGATGAGCCACGGCGACCGGGTGGACCGGTTGCCTACGGGCTTTCGGGCCATCGCCCACAGCGACAACTCGCCCCTGGCCGCCTTCGCTGATGAAAAACGGCGCATCTACGGCATTCAGTTCCACCCGGAGGTGGTGCATACGCCGCTGGGATCGCAGGTGCTTTCCAATTTTGTGAAGGGCATTTGCGGCTGCTCCGGCGACTGGACCGCGGGCAATTTCATCCTGGAGACGGTGGATCGCATCCGCGCGCAGGTCGGGCCGGATGGTCACGTCGTCTGCGGGCTGAGCGGCGGCGTAGACAGCGCGGTGGCCGCGGCCCTCGTCCACCGGGCCATCGGCGACCGGCTGACCTGCGTTTTCGTGGATCACGGCCTGCTGCGCGCGGGGGAAGCGGAGCAGGTTGTCGAAACTTTCGAGAAGCATCAGGGGATGCGTCTGATTGCGGTGGACGCCAAAGAGGAGTTTCTCAGCGACCTGGCCGGGGTGGACGATCCGGAGAAAAAGCGCAAACTGATCGGCGCGCGCTTTGTGCGCACTTTCGAGGCCGAGGCGGCCCGGCTGGCCGTGGAATGGGGCATCGACAGCCCGGCCTTCCTGGCCCAGGGCACGCTCTACCCGGATGTGATCGAGTCGGCCAGCAACGACGACACGAAGAACGCCCGCACCATCAAAACCCATCACAACGTGGGCGGTCTGCCCGCGGATATGACCTTCCAGCTTATCGAGCCGTTGCGGATGCTTTTCAAAGACGAAGTGCGGACTGTGGGCGAGGAGTTGGGGCTGCCCGAAGAGATCGTCTGGCGGCATCCCTTCCCCGGCCCCGGTCTGGCCATCCGTCTGCTGGGCGAGGTGTCCTGGGAGAAGTTGGAGATTCTGCGCAAGGCCGACCGCATCTTCCTGAGCGAACTGCGCGAGGCAGGTTTGTACCGGGAGACCAGTCAGGTCTTCTGCGTGCTGCTGCCGGTCAAAAGTGTGGGGGTGATGGGGGACGGGCGCACCTACGCCAATACCATTGCCCTGCGCGCCGTTACCACCGACGATTTTATGACCGCGGATTGGGCGCGGCTGCCCTATGACCTGCTGGCTCGCATCAGCAACCGCATCGTCAATGAGGTAGACGGGGTGAACCGGGTGGTGTATGATATTTCCAGCAAGCCGCCCGCCACGATCGAGTGGGAGTAGGGGATGCTGGGGGGATGGGATGATGGCAACTGCACTCAGTGAGGTATTGTCCGAAGTGAAGCAGGCATTGACAGAAGCGCTCGGTGAGCAGTTGATCGCTGTGCGACTCTTCGGCTCCTATGCCCGGGGCGAGGAGCGGGCCGATTCGGATATCGATCTGTTGGTTTTGGTCAGGCAGATCGACGACTACGGCGATCTGATCCGGCGCACTTCGGCAACCGTCGCCGACATTTCTCTGCGCCACGATGTGGTCATCTCGCGCGCGTTTGCAGTGGACGGCGATTATCGACGGCAGCAGACACCCTTTTTTATGAATGTGCGTCGAGAAAGCGTGCCGGTATAAGAATGAAACCCGAAGTACAGAGTCTGCTTGCAAAAGCTGAACGGAGCGTGACTGCTGCGCGGATGCTCAACGACGAAGGACACGCCGATTTTGCCGCGTCGAGAGCTTACTATGCGATCTTTTATGTGGCTGAAGCTTTGCTGCTTGAACGCGGGTTGTCTTTTTCTAGCCACGCCGCAGTGATTGGTGCATTCGGCAGGGAGTTCGCTAAAGGGGCTGTGCTTGACCAGAAATATCACCGATATTTGATTGATGCGCAAGACCTCCGCAATATCGGTGATTACGCGATTGGACAGGAAATAGCTGAAGATCAGGCTGATTTGATGTGCAGGTGGGCGGAGGATTTTCTGCGGGCCGCTCGGAAATTTCTGGGGAACTAAAATGACAGATCGAACGCTCAATGGAACCGATCTTCTGCGCGTTCTGCTGGACGAGGAGCGGCTGCGGGTATTGGGCTTGCTCAGCCTGGCCCCGCGCAGCGTGACGGAGCTGGCCGAGGGCACGGGGATGCGCACGGGCGATGTGCGCCACCATCTACGCTCGCTGCGCCGGGCCGGGCTGGTGGCCAACGAGTCCACCCAGCAGAATTCGCTCTATTCCTTCGATGTGAGTGGCATCCAGGCGCTGAAGCGAGAATTCTTCGCCGCGCCGGTGGAAAGTCTCAGCGACGACGAGAAGACATTGCAGGCTTTCGTGCGCGACGGTAAGCTGGTCTCTATTCCCACCAAAACGGCCAAATTGCAGATCGTCCTGGCCTGGCTGGTGGAGCGCTTCGAGCCGGATCGTCGCTATCCAGAGGCGGAGGTCAACGCCATCATCCATCAGGTGCATGAGGATCACGCCAGCCTGCGCCGTCTGTTGGTGGATTACCGGTTGATGGAACGGGCTGGCGGTGTGTACTGGCGTGTGTAGCTGTGTATTGAAGGGTGAAGGAGGTTTGAAATGAGTGTAGTCGCATTAGAAGCTGTGGTTGAAAAAGGTGCCATTCGGCTGGATTCGCTTTGGGATATTCCAGATCAGACGAAAGTGTTCGTCCTGATTCCAAGTGTCGAATCGCCCGCGCCCAAAATACCTGCTGCGGATGAACCGGGTATTGCTGACGTTGAGCAAGAAAGTGCTCTCGAACTATTCAAACGGCTTAAGCAGTTGGCACTGACGCCGAGCAAGACGCAGGTAAACGTAACAGACTTCGCAGGGCTAGGCGCTGATATGTGGTCAACAATTGATGTGGATGCCTATATCGATGAGGAGAGAAATTCGTGGGAACGCTCCTGGACAGAATAGCTGGCCGTTCACCAATCGGGGTGGATTCATCGCCCTTTATCTACTACTTTGAACGGAATCCAGACTGGTTTCCCATTGTTGTCGATCTGTTTGTAAGGGCGGGGAATCAGTCCGAAAATATAGTGCTTTCTACGTCAGGGATTACATTGGCCGAGGTGTTGGTCATGCCAATCCGTGCCAAACGAGCGGACCTTTACGAGCAATATACTTCGTTCTTTTTCAACGCACCTTTTGTCAAGCTGTTCGAAGTTTCGAATGTGGTGCTGCTCGGTGCCGCGGCATTGCGTGCGACCTACGGCCTGCGGGCCGCTGACGCCATACAAATCAGTTCCTGCATTGAAAATGGCTGCGAAATCTTCGTGACCAACGACAAACGGCTTCAGAAAGTAACAGAAATCGAAGTGATCGTCCTGGCCGATTGTGATCCTTCCGCTCAAACGAATGAATAGTTTCACAAAATTCGTCCTCACCCTTATCCTCCTCCTCTCCGTCTTCCCCCTCTACACCCGCTACAAAGCGTCGGCCGCGCCGATACCGCCGGGTGTACATCTGGGCGGGGTAGAGATGGGCCAGGTCAAAGACCCGGTCGAGGCCGCCGCGCTCCTGGAGGCGCGCAACCGGGAACCGGTGGCCGTCTACTTCGGCGAGCGGCGGCTGATCCTGCGCCCGGAAGATGTGGAATATCGCATTGACGCGGAACAGATGGTGGCTGATGCCAGCCGCTATTTGGACGGGCCGGAGTTTGTGGACATCGCCCTGCGCACCCTGCTCGGTTTGGAGCAGAAGCGGCGGGATGTGCCCATCTACGCGACGGTCAACGCGGAGAAGCTGACCGCCTGGCTGGAGGCTGTGGCCGCCGAGAATGACCGTCCGCCCCAGCCAGCCCGGGCCATCCCACCCCGCTGGGGGTGGGCGCAGGAGAGCAGCGCACCCGCTACCTCTGCTGGTTTTGTGGGGGCGGTGCGGGGTGAATGGCAGTGGAGCGTAGGCGCGCCGGGCCAGAGATTGCTGTTGGAGGAGAGTATGTCGCCCATTCTGGACGCGCTGGGCAGCGCAGACCAGCGCACGGCCCACCTGCGCCTGGACGAAACCCCCGCTGGCCCGCCCACCCTCGACGATCTGGCCGCAGTACTCAACACCTTCACCTCGGATTTTCCGGGCTTTGCCGCGATTTATGTGCAGGATTTGACCACCGACGAAGAGGGCGCGGTCGATGTAGACGTGGCCTTCTCCGGGATGTCCACAATGAAAGTGGCGATTGTGTCCACGCTCTTTAGCCGGATGGACGGGGTGGAGGATGTGGAGATCGGCCAGCTCATCGACTACGCGTTGGGCGAGAGCAACAATGTGGCAGCCAATGGGGTGCTGCGCCGGCTGGGCGGCGGCGACATCTTCACCGGCGGGCGGCAGGTGACGGAGTTCATGCGCAGCCTGGGCTACGTCAACAGTTTTGTCCAGACCGGCTATGACGACAAAAGCCAGATCGCCCAGATTCCCACCGCAGCTAACCAGCGCACGGATTGGGACACGCAACCGGACACCCATCTGCAATCCACCCCCGCGGATATGGGCCGCCTTCTGGCCGACATCTACCGCTGTACCCAGGGCGAGGGCAAACTTCTGGACAGGTACCCGGGGGATCTGACACCGGAGGAGTGCCGGACAATCCTTTTCTACCTGAGCCATGACGAGTTCAATGAGCTGGTCTGGGGCGGTCTGCCCCGGCCCGACGACGCCTGGATCGTCCACAAACACGGCTTTGTCAACGACGCCCACAGCGATCTGGCTCTGATCTGGGGACCGACAGGGCCGTATGTACTCAGTGTCTATCTCTACCGGCGCGGCTGGATGGACTGGGAGACGAGCAATAGCACAATGAAGGAGATCAGCCGCATCGTCTGGTCCTATTTTGCCTTCCAGCAGGAGTTGCAGAAAACCACGCCACCGCAGCCGCTAGTGCTAGAAGCGCCCGCCAATTATGTGCCGGTTCTGAACGATTACGCGAGCCGGGCCGCCAACAGCGGCAATCCAACCGTGCCGTAAACCATCTGGACTTTGTGTCTACCGAGAAACTCGCGTGAATGTAGGTTGGGTTCTCCCGG
>JACQGT010000567.1 GCA_016199425.1 Chloroflexota bacterium | reverse complement strand
TTCCTCTTTTTCTGTGCCGGTTCCGTGCTGATCGGCGTGGGCCGCTCCGCCAGCGAGCAGAGCCGTTTTGCCGCGGCCGAAGTCTTCCCTCAGTGGCAGCGGGCCAGGATTATGGGCATTCTCGTCTTTGCCGGGACAATCGGTTCGGTGGGCGGTCCGCTGCTGGTGATCCCGGCCACGCGCCTGGCCGAAGGATTCGCTATGAGCGCCGACGCCGGGCCCTACCTGCTCGGCGCAGGACTGATGGCTGTGGCAATGTTCGTCGTTTTCGGCCTTTTGCGCCCCGATCCCAAAACATTGGGTGCGCTGCTGGACAGTCAAGAGAACGCCGACCGCCCGGCAGGTGTGCCCAAAAGCATGCGGACTCTGCGCCAGATTTTTGGGCAAGAGACCGTCCTGGTGGCCTTGGCCGCGATGGTCATCGGCCAACTGGTGATGACACTTTTGATGGTCATCACGCCCCTGCACATGCGCCATAATGACCACACCACCGCGGCCATCTCTGGCGTGATTATGGCCCACACGATGGGGATGTTCGGCCTTTCCGCTCTGACTGGCTGGCTGATCGACCGGCTGGGCCGCGCGCCGATGATTATATTGGGCGCGCTGGTGCTTGTGGTTGCGGCGCTGCTTGCCCCCCTCTCGACGGGCGTTCCACTCCTGGCGACTTCCCTCTTTCTGCTGGGGTTGGGCTGGAATTTTACATTCATCGCCGGTTCTTCCCTTCTCTCCGATGCGCTGGAAAGCCACGAACGGGGCCGGGTGCAGGGGGCCAGCGAAGCGCTGGTGGCCCTGGCCTCCGGCGCAGGCAGTCTGGGCACCGGCGGCGTCTTTGCCGTGGGCGGGATGGGGGCAGTGGCCGCGATGGGGCTGGCCTTCTCCCTGGCCCTCATCGCCTGGGCTTTCTGGGTCAGCCGCCGACAGAGCGCAATTGCCCTGCACGAATCCGCGGATTAGAAGACGCCGACCACTGACCGCCGACCGCCGACCAGCGACCGCTGTCTGTCGTCTGCTGTCTCTCAAAACCCAAAATGAGGAACTCAAATGGCAAATCAACCCAAACTCTTCACCCCCGGCCCGGTGGATGTCTTTGACGAGACGTTGGCAGCCCTGAGCCGTCCGGTCCCCTATATGATGCACCCGGAGTGGCTGGCCCTGCAGGCCGAGACAAGCCAGATGCTCAAACGGGTCTTTCAGACAGAAAACGGTGTATTTATGGCAACTTCTCCCGGCTCCGGTGCCATCGAGACGGGCATTGCCAGCCTCTTCCAGGCCGGGGACCAGGTGGTGGCCGTGCGCAACGGGATATTTGCCGAGCGGCTGATCCAGATTCTGAACGCCTATCGCTGCGAAGTGATTGCCGTCGAGGGGCCGTGGGGTCAGGCCATCGATCTGGACAAAGTGGCCGATACCCTGCGCCAACACCCGGACATCGACGGCATTGCAGTGGTGGGCAACGAGACCGGTACGGGGGTGCGCAATCCCATCCGGGAACTGGCGGCGCTGGCCCACGAACGGGATGCGCCCATTTTCGTGGATGCGGTCTCCGGTATGGGCGGCTACGACATCCCGACGGACAAATGGAAACTGGATGTAGTAGCGACTTCCTCCAACAAAGCGCTGGAGATGGCTCCGGGGCTGGGCATCATTGCGGCCAACGCCCGTGCCTGGGAGATCGTAGAGCGCAAGACACCCACGGCCCACCGGGGCTGGTATTACAATCTCTCCACCTGGCGCGAAGCCCTGCAACGCCCGGTCTTTCCCTTCCCCACCACGCCAGCCACCACCAGCATCGCCGGTCTGCACGCCAGCTTGAAGCGCATTCTGGAGGTGGAGACGCTGGAAGGCCACTGGGCGCGTTATGCCTGGGCGCAGCGGGTGGTGCGCACCGGGCTGCGAGCCATCGGTTTCGCGATGCTGACCCCCGACGACGTGGCGTCGCCCACTGTCTCCACCGCCTGCAAGCACCCAGAGATGGAGACCATCGAGGAGCTGCGCGACTATCTGCGCGACGAACACAACACCCTCATTTCCACCTCCGGCGGACCGTTGCTGGGCCAGGTGGCCCGCATCAGCCATATGGGCAAGGCCGGAACCCAGGCGTATGTGGTGCCCCTGCTGCTGGCTGTGGAGGAGTTTCTGCGGGTGAAAAAGGGCATTGCCCTGCCGCTGGGGGCCAGTCTGGTGGGGCTGGAAGCAGAACCGCGTTGGTATTAATGTAGGGCGGAATGCCATTCCGCCCACAAGAAACGCAGGGCGGAATACCATTCCGCCCTACACGGAAGGAGACAAAATGACCACACTTTTTGGCTGTGATTACACAAAGCGGGAGTTACTCGATCTGGTGGGAGATATGTCCCAGGTGGCCCACACGCGCAAGGCCGAACTGGTGGAAGGCATCGAGCGGGGCGCGGACCTGATTGAGGTCTTCAACGCCTCCGGCCTCTGCTTTTCCGTGCTGCCGGGACGTTCCCTGGACATCGCCTCGGCCCACTACAAAGGTATGTCCCTCTGCTTTCGCAGCAACACAGGCGATGTGGGGCCGGCCTTCTATGAACCCCAGGGCAGTGGCTGGCTGCGGGGCTTCTTCGGCGGTCTGGTCACCAGTTGCGGCCTCACCTTTACCGGCCACCCGGAGGTGGACCCGGAAGAAGAGAACGTGGAGATGGGTCTGCACGGGCGGCTGGCCTATCTGCCTGCCAAAAATGTGGTGGCTGAGAGCGGCTGGGAGGGCGAAGAATACGTGACCCGCATCCGGGGCAAGATGCGCGAGGCGGTCGTCTTTGGCACGAATCTGGAACTGAGCCGGGAGATCGTCACCGTTCTGGGCGAGAAGCGACTCTTTATCCACGACCGCATCGAAAATCTGAGTGTGGACCCCTCGCCGCTGATGTTTGTCTACCACACCAATCCGGGTTTTCCCCTGCTGGACGGCGGCACGCGCCTGCTCGTCCGCAGCGAGAAGACGACCGAATGGGTGGCAGACGAAGTAGTCGGGCCGGAGGTCTACGCGGTGGCCCGCCCGCCCCGGGCTGCGGCAGCCGACGCGGTTTTTGTCCATCGCCTCCTGGCCGACAGCGACGGCAACGCCCACGTGGGGCTGGTCAACGACGGGCTGGGTCTGGGGCTCTACTGGAAGTTTGCCGTGGCCGAGATGCCTCTGCTCAACCAGTGGCAGCACTTCCACCGGGGCACGTATGTCACCGGCATTGAGCCAGGCAACGCCAGTATGCTGGGGCGGGCGTGGAATCGCAGGCACGGCTATTTGCAGCACATCCAGCCCGGCGAAGTGCGCGAATTTCATCTGGAAATCGGCGTGCTGGACGGGGCAGAGGAGATTGCTGCTTTTGCCGAACAGGTCGCCGCCGCGTAGGGAGCTGACCTGAAAATAAGAACACGGATCACAGAATTTGCGGATTCGATCTGCGCAACACAGAACAAATCCGCAAATTCTGTGATCCGTGTTCTACTATATTGCCTGCCCTTCCCGGGTTGCGAAGATTTTGCGAAGGATTGTTCTGCCCTCGTTCTATCCCCGTCGCCGAGATCGAAACAATTCCGAAGACTTTGCGAAGAATAACCCGTTATGCTGTTCCTCATTCAACTTTGATCCACAAACCGCCATCACTCTACCGGCTCTGCCCAGGCATAGCTGTCTGGGCTGCTCCGCAAGGTTCTTCTGTATGGCTTCTACGCCTACGGCTACGCTAACCGAACTGGGCTTTAGCCTGCGCCATCTCTACGCAGAGATGGCGCGCCTGGACATTCTTCTCCAAAAAACTGTGGCAGCCCTTGCGTCGTCCAGAAATGCGGAAAATCAGATGCGCGGGTTGGTCATTTCCAGCGCCGAGATCGATCAACTTTTCACACACAAGCCAGATGAGACCGTCGATTCGACTTTTGCCGCATTTGATCGGGGTTACCGGCAGGCGGAGGCGTCGGTGCAGAAGGCCCAGGACGCGGCAGAGGCCGAGGGCCTGTTGCCTCGTCTCGTTCGACTGCGCCACGCTTTCCGCCTTAACATTTTCGAGTACGATGCGTTTTTGCTTTGTCTGGCCCCTTCTCTCGATCTGCGCTACGAGCGGATTTTCGGTTACATTCAGGACGATGTGACTCTGCGTCGCCCCACCGTCAACGCCATTCTGCAAGTGCTGGTCGGCGAGTCGGAAGATCGTCTGCGGCTTCTGCCGGCTTTTTTGAAGAACAACCGGCTGCTCCAACACCGGCTGGTGCGCACGGGCAGCGAAGGCGACGATCCCGGCCCCCTTCTCTCCCGGCAACTGGTGGCGGATGAATGTGTGGTGGCCTGGCTGCTGGGCCAATACGAGCCGGATGCCCGTCTGCAACAATTTATCGAACTCCATCTGCCTCTGCCGACGGAGGAAGACCGTCTGCTCTCCGGGGATGCCTGGGAAACGGTTTCCGGCGCGATCAACGGCCAGACGCTGGCGCTCTTTCACGGGCCGGATATGGGTGTTCAGATTGCCACTGCGCGTCTCTTGGCTGCCTCTGCCGATCTGCCGCTGATGACTTTTGATCTCTCCCTGGCCGTGGCTGCGGGTCTCTCCACCTACGAAGCGCTCTCGACGGCCATCCGGGACGCACGGCTGACCGGCGCTATGCTTTTTATCCAGGGCTGGGATGTCTGCTTGACGTCCATCACGCCTGCGCCGGACCTGGTGAAACTGCTCTTTGGGGCGCTTTCTCCGGTGATTGTGAGCAGCGAAAAGGAGTGGCACAGCAACGGCGTAGAGCGGGCTGACTCTATTTTGCGTATCACCCTGAAGCCGCCTACCTACCGCCAGCGTTTGGCATTTTGGAAATACTATTTAGACAACATCCATTTCCCGGTGGTCGAGGGGTTGGATGTGCAGCCCATCGCCAGCCAATTCGCCCTCACCAGCCGCCAAATTCAAGACTCCGTAGCGACGGCCAGGGATACGGCCCTGCAACGCAAGGATATCATCCAGCGCCGGGATCTGATTTCTGCGGCCCGTACCCATTCCAGCCCGAACCTTTCCGGTCTGGCTCAGAAGATCGAACCCCGCTATGACTGGGACGATCTGGTTGTGCCCGACGACCAGAAAGCGATGTTGCGGGAGATGGTGCAGACGGTCAAGGGCCGGGGTGTGGTGATGGAGGAGTGGGGCGTGGGTCGCAAGTTGAAGACCAGCGCCGGGGTGACTGTCCTCTTTGCGGGGCCGCCAGGCACAGGCAAGACGATGGCCGCCGAAGTCATCACCAACGATTTGGGGCTGGACCTCTACAAACTGGACCTGTCGATGGTGGTGAGCAAATATATCGGTGAGACGGAGAAGAATCTGGGCCGTATCTTCGACGAAGCCCAGAGCAGCAGCGCCGTCCTCTTTTTTGACGAAGCCGACGCCATCTTTGGCAAGCGCTCCGAAGTGAAGGATTCTCACGACCGTTACGCCAATATGGAAGTCAGCTATCTGCTGCAACGGATGGAACAGTACGACGGGGTGACGATTCTCGCCACCAATCTGCGCGCCAATATGGACGAAGCCTTTACCCGGCGTATGCAGTTTATCGTCGATTTCCCCTTCCCGGACGAAGACGAGCGGCTCTACATCTGGCAGACTCTCTTCCCGGTGGACCTACCCCAGGCCGCGGATATCGATCTGCGGCTTTTTGCCAGCCGCTTCAAACTGGCGGGTGGCAACATCCGCAACATTATCGTCAGCGCCGCCTATCTGGCTGCGGCCAATGGCGGCCAGGTGACGATGGACCATCTGCTCCACACCACCCGGCGCGAATTGCAAAAGATGGGACGGCTGGTTACGGATATGGATTTGACGTACTGAAAGGCGACTGGCGACTGGCGACCAGCGACCGGGATATCGCTACCGATGTGACTCACAATTTATAACTCGCAACTCATAACTCATAACTCATAACCCGCATGTTTGACGACGTAGACGAAGCCCTGCGCCGGCTGCTCATCGAAGAGATACCGATCCGCAGCAACGAAATTGAGATCGCCTTCGACCAGCCCCGGCGCGAGTGGTCAGCCCGGCTGAACAGGCCCACCCTGAACATCTTTCTTCACGATGTGCGGGAGAATGCCCAATTGCGCCAGAGCCACGTGCAGCGCCAACAGGTGGATGCAACCCGGCGGCAGACCGCTTTGAAGCGACCGGAAATCCGGGTGGACCTGCACTATATGCTTACGGCCTGGGCCTCCGAGCCGGAGGATGAACACCGGCTGCTGGCCCGCACGCTGCTCGCCTTTCTGCGCCACCGGGAGCTGCCTGTCGAATTTCTGCCCAACTCTCTGCGCAACCAGCCGCGACCAGTGGCTGTCAGCGTGGCCCAGTACGACACGACCTTCAACCCCACCGATCTGTGGGGTGTGATGGACAACGATCTGCGCCCCTGTTTGAACTGTACGGTGACGCTGACGCTGGACCCCCACGCGCCGGTCACTGTACCGCTGGTGCGGGTGCGGGAACTGCGTGTGGAGGATATGGTAGTCAACTCTCTGCGCCAACAAAATGGCCGGCTCCCCAACGGCTCCACGGCCCAGACGGAGTTGCCGGAACAGGAGAAGTGGTGGACTGTGGGTGGTCACTTGCGCCTTGCTTCTCTGGAAGCCATTCATCTCTCCGTCGTTGAATTGGATCGGGATGTGCCTGTAGCCGCAGACGGCACATTCGTCATCGGCAATCTGCGGGAAGGAGCGTATACCCTGGAAGTAAGCCGGGGCGCAGAAACACCCGTCCGTCATACAATCACTGTCCCATCGGGGAAGTATGACATTGAAGGATGAAGAAGTGAACAGTTGTCAGTAAACAGTTACCAGTAATCAGTTATCAGTAATCAGTTATCAGTAATCGTGACATCCGACTGATTACTGATAACTGACTACTGATGACTAACTCCAAATCGCCAATCGCCATCTTGCAGAAAGGGAAGAGTTATGCCGGAATATCTATCACCAGGTGTCTATGTTGAAGAAATTGACACCGGCCCACGCCCAATTGAAGCCACCAACACATCGACCGCCGTCTTTGTCGGTTTTACCGAAAAGGCCGAGGATGTGCGCACGGTGGACGGCGAGCAGATCGTCACCGATCTGACCAACCGCCCGACCTACATCACCAACTGGATTCAGTACACCCAGAAGTTCGGTGGTCTGGTGGACGGAGCCTATCTGCCTTTGGCGATCCAGGGCTTCTTCACCAACGGCGGCACGAAATGCTACATCGTCAGCCTGCGCCAGATTCCGCCTGCCCAGGTCGGCCTGCTCAACGCCAGCAGCGAACCCAGCCTGATTGCCCGTTCGCGCAAATCGGGACTGGGCGGCATGGACTACCGGGTGCGTATCGCGGCTTCCACCAACGGAGCTGGCGGCGTTGCCGACGAGGAAGCGGAAAACGCAGACGGGCTGAAGCCTTTTGACGTGATTGTAGAGAAGCGCACCACCACCGGCGATTGGCAGGTGAAGGACGTGCGCAAGGAAGTGCGGCTGGAAGAAGTCGAAACCGACGACGGCGGTCGCCAGGTGCGGGTCGCCTATCGCAGCAACAAAGCCTCCGAGTTGATCGACATTGTAATCCCGGACCAATCCCGCTCTTTGACCGAACTGTGGCCGTCCGAGCAGCAGCAATCCCTCTCCATCGAACAGAAGCTCCTGGCCGCACCCACCCCCAGCGAATTCCGGGGCGATGTGGCCGCGCGCACAGGCGTTGAGGGCTTGGAAGTGCTGGACGACGCCCGCATCATCTGCGTACCGGACCTGATGACGACGATGCCCGGCGAAAAGCTGGACCTGAAAATGGTCAAGGCTGTGCAGACCTCTCTGGTGGCCCACTGCGAACGGCTGGGCGACCGCATGGCGATTCTGGACACGCCGCCCAACCTCAATCCCCAGGAAGTCAAAGCCTGGCGGCAGGACATCACCGGTTTCGACAGCGCCTATGCCGTGATGTACTACCCGTGGATCGAAGTGATGGACCTCTCCACGGATCGCTCCATGCACATGCCCCCCTCCGGCTTTATGGCGGGCGTCTGGGCGCGCACGGACAACACCCGGGGCGTTCACAAAGCCCCGGCCAACGAAGTGGTGATGGGCGCCACCGGTCTGGCCTACAATGTGACCAAAGGCGAGCAGGACGTTCTCAACCCCATCGGCGTCAACTGCGTCCGCTCCTTTGCCGGGATGGGTATCCGCATCTGGGGGGCGCGCACGTTGACTAGCAACGCTCTGTGGCGCTACGTCTCTGTGCGCCGTCTCTTCAATATGATCGAGACGACCATCGAGAACAGCACCCAGTGGACCGTCTTTGAGCCGAACGACCCCCGGCTGTGGGGCAAAATTCGTCGAGATGTAGGCTCTTTCCTCACCACCCAGTGGAACGCAGGCGCGCTCTATGGCGCGTCCCCATCCCAGGCGTTCTATGTGAAATGTGACGAGCAGACCAATCCGCCGGAGTCGCGGGATTTGGGCCGGGTGGTGGTCGAAGTGGGCATTGCGCCCGTCAAACCCGCCGAGTTCGTCATCTTCCGCATCAGCCAGTGGAATCCGGAACTGAGCGCGTAATGCATACGTGTGCAAGATCGACGCCATGTGCGTTCATCCTGCGGGCCGGAAACGTGACCCGTGACTTGTACTGAGTTCATCGAAGTAAACGTGAGAGTACCGGCCTTCTTCACGCCTCACGTTTCACGCTTCGTCAGGTGGTTTTGGCTTGTGGCTACACCACCTTATGCGATTGCATCTTCAACTTTTGACAAAGGAGACAGTACACTATGGCAACAGAAGCCCCATTGGTCCCAGAAGGGACGCGTACCGGGACAGGCGCAGGGATTACCGACGATCCCCTGATTGTATTCAACTTCGGGCTGGAAATCGACGGCGTGCTCGAAGGCTACTTCTCGGATTGCAGCGGCATCGGTTCGGAACACGACATCGTGGAATCCCAACTGGTCAATAAGAACGGCAAGTCCTTTGTATTCAAAGCGCCGGGCATCATCAAATACAACGATGTGACCCTCAAGCGCGGCATCACCGCCGATATGCAGATTTGGGATTGGCGGGCCGATGTGGAACGTGGCGATTTCAAGGAAATCCGCAAGAATTGCTCGATTATTATGTATGATCGCAACTTCCGCGAAGTATCGCGCTGGAATTTCTACAACGCCTGGCCTTCCAAAGTCAGCGGCCCGGACCTGACGTCCAGCGGCAACGACTTCGGTGTGGAAGAGGTCACTCTCGTCCACGAAGGCTTCTACCGCGAGAAGTAGGACAGTAAAACAGTAGGACAGTAAGTCAGTCACTGGCTTACTGTCCTACTGTTTTACTATTGAGAATCCTTCTTGACAGCAGCCTGTCTTTTGTGTACAGTGCAGCCAGCCACAAGCGCAGTTGCCGCCGGCGTCGCCGAGTGGGC
>JACQGT010000566.1 GCA_016199425.1 Chloroflexota bacterium | reverse complement strand
GGCGCAGCAAGCAAGCGCCCCTACAAATGATTATCTGAAAGACTATAGCATCAACGAGACTCGACAAAAACAAAAGGCCGAGATTCTATGGTCTGTTTTTGGGATATGGACGACCGAAGGATCGGGCCGGATCGGCAGCCGAGTCAGTTGAAAATTATAGAGAAATAATTAAGGACGGGGAGCAATTATGCCCAGCGTACTGGAAAATGGCAGCGACAAAATGAACCAGAGCCGTTATGTTTTGGTAGTGGACGACGAACCGCTGCTGTGCCGGATGGTCAGCGCTATGTTGATGCGTGCCGGCTATGAAACTTCTATCGCTACGAATGGCCGGGATGCTTTGCAGAGTGTGGTGCAGCGCGCACCGGACATTATGACGCTGGATGTGATGATGCCGGATATGTCGGGGATCGAAGTGGCCCGCCAGTTGCGCACCAATCCCCAAACCACAGGGATACCGATTATTTTCGTCACCGCCCTGGATCGCTCTGTTTCTATGGATTTGCGGCGTTTTACCGAAGAACCCGGCGTCTATCACATGGACAAACCCTTCAGCCGGGAGCAATTGCTGATGCAGGTGACGATTGCATTGCAGACCAAAGAAAGTCAGATTGTCGTCTGAGTGGACCGACGACGATACAAGAGGGGCCGATCATCCAACTGTTTGGGTTGAATGACCGGCCTTTTTTGTCTGATTAGTTTTGTATGTGCGGGCACATGCCACAGAGGATGAACGACGACTCAGGACTTCGGACTCAGGACTAGAACGTGCGGGCGCTACGCATAACCGGGCGCAGTTTGAGCGCCAGTTGCAGGGAAAAGCGGGCATCCGGGTCGTCCAGGTTCAGGCGGGTGATAGCCGCGATCCGTTCCAGGCGATAGGCGAGGGTGTTGCGGTGGATGTGCAGACGAATGGCCGTCTGGCTCAGGTTGCCGTGACAGTAAAAAAAGGCGTCGAGAGTTTCCACCAGTTCGGCGTTGCGGTTTTCATCGTGTTCGATCAATGGGCGCAGGGTTTTGCGGAAGAAGCGGGCTGCTTCCGGGTTGCTGGAAAGGGCGGTCAGCAGTTGGTAGAGGCCCAGGTCGCCAAAATAGGTGACAGGCGACGCCTGCCAGGACTTGCCCATATGCCAGCTTTCCCTGGCCTGTTGCAGGCTGCGCAGCCATTCGCCGGGAGAGAGCGCCGGACGTCCAATCCCGATGATAATGCGCGCTTTGGGGGCAACTGCCAGCACCTGATCGACAAACTCTGCCGCCTCATTTTTGAATGCCCGACCACTTTTGGGATTGTCCCCCGGCCAAAAAAGCAGCACCCCTTCGCTGCGCCGGCTGATTGGAACCGCCTCTTTTCGGCTATTGATAAATTGGGTCAGAATCCCTAACCATTCTGGGGCATCCTGCGCATCCACCAGCCAGGCTGTATGGGGGCGGGTGAGATCGTAGCCCAGGGATTCGGCCCGTTGCACCCAGGCCTGCTCGTCGGCGATTTCGCTGGCCAGCAGATCGTCCACGAACGTAGCCTGCATCCGTACCCGAATCTCGCCCACCGCGTTCTGTCTGCTCCATTCCAGCGCGGCGGCGGCGCTACCCTGGCGGGCTACCAGCGTTTCAACCGTTGTCGGCTCGCTGGCTGTCTGGTCGTTGGGGCGCAGCAGCAGGCAGAAGCCCTGGAGCTTCTCGCCGGCCACGATGGCGCTGATGACGGCTTGCGGGTAGCTGCTGCCGTCTCCCGCCATTTTGAGCGTGCCAACCGCTCGGTTCAACGTTTCAGTGCTTTGCGAAGCAGCCCAGGTACGTAGTGTTGTGAGATTGGGAATGCCGGCCAGGAGTCGTTGTCGTTGATGATCGGGCAGGCGATCCAGCCCGGCTGCTGTCGAAACCTGGCCATCTTCCCGCAGGAAGATAATCGGCTGCTGGGCGAAGGTATAGAGGCGCTGGCCTATCGTTTGCAGCCCACCCCCGTCCAGCTCAATTTGGGTCAACTCCCGCTGCAGATCCGCGGCCCTGGCAGCAACATACCCTTCTCTGTCCACAATCAGACGGATAATCGTGCGCTCAATTTCCAGCAGAGAGACATTTTCTGGCAGGTGAAACAGGGGCATCCCTTCCTGCTCTGCCAGGGCAACGGCGTTTTCGGCCACGGGGCCGCGCACGGCGATAGCCGACACCCTGGCCTGGCGCAAACTCTGCACCACCCGGTCCAGGCGCATTCGCGAATCCAACTGGCGCAGGTCGTCCATATCCACCAGCACAAGCTCATTCCCAGTCAGGTTTGGGAAAGCCGGGGGGCTGGGACGCAGGCTGCACGCCCAACTGACCGAACGGCGCAGATCGCCTGCGCCCACCAGAATACGGGTTTCTTGGGGCAGGGCCAGACGATAGACATCTTCCAGGGTAGCCGAATCGCGGAGCATAGACCTGTCTCAATCAACAAAAGATCTTCTCTGAATGATTATTCGAACGTAACTGTACAGAGGTCACAGATCAGTGAGCGCTGGTTGAGTAGCCGAGTCTG
>JACQGT010000061.1 GCA_016199425.1 Chloroflexota bacterium | reverse complement strand
GCAGGAATTCCTGGCGCGCGGCCTGGGTCTTGTTTGACAAGTTTGTCCGTATTTGCTATGATGGGCATAACAGTCAAGAGGTCTGACCATTTCGGACCGTGAGAGCGAGGTCTCTCCTTGACTGACTTTTTTTCTGAGGATGTTTTGTACCTGTTTTCTTCATCACATACCAATAATCGGTTGTTTGCCAGCGCAATTCGGAAGGCTTTGATTTCTCCGCAAGACCCCGTTTTGCTCGCCTTTGAGCAAATTTCGAGTCGTTTTGATTACTATCTCCAGCGTCTACACCGAAACGGCGACACGCAGAGAGGCATTATTATCTTTGACAAATCGACGTACGAAACAGCGATCCAGTCGTTAGCAACCGATTTCCGGACGATTGGATACTCGTGGGGTATCATTCGAAACTTTGCCGAAGTCCCGCTGTTTCTGGATTCAAAAGCGTCGCGCTTGATTCAACTTGCTGATATTGTTGCCTATGCTACCTATCGTTATTTCGAACAGAACGATACACGCCTTTACCCGATTATTCAGAACCGCTTTGATGCGGAAGGCGGCATTGTGCATGGATTATACTTGCGCAGCTAACAACCTCGCTCTATCTGACAAACATCCGTGAACAACCAATCAGTTATGCTTACTCTCTATAGCTATTCGTATCCCAGGGGCGCAAGACGCCCCGACCGACACCTGCGCGCCTTTCGCCCTCGCTGCTTTTGAGCAGACAGCCCATCCCGTCCTCAACGCGTGGCGCGCAGCCACGCGTTTTTGTTTGGCGGGAAGCATACCCAATCCGTAGAAACAGGAACGAACGATGACAACTTTCCCTCCTGTCGATGAACAGATGAGCATCCTTATGCGGGGTGTCGATTTTGGCGACGACCGGACCCGCACGAATATGGAAAAAGAATTGCGGGCGCGCCTGGAAAAGTCCAGCGCCACTGGCAGGCCACTGCGCGTCTACTGCGGCTTCGACCCCACCTCGTCTGACCTGCATCTGGGCCATACCGTCCCGCTACGCAAGCTGCGCCAGTTCCAGGAATTGGGCCACGAAGTCGTCTTTCTGATCGGCACGTTCACCGGAACCATCGGCGACCCCAGCGACAAAGAGAGTGCGCGCCAGCAGCAGACGCTGGATGCGGCGATGGAAAACGCGCGTACCTTCACCGAACAGGCCTTCCGTGTGCTGGACAGGCAGAAGACCCTCGTCGAGTTCAACCACAAATGGTTGGGCGAACTGAGCTTTGGCGATGTGATTCAACTGGCGAGCAATTTCACTGTGCAGCAATTTCTTGTGCGGGACAACTTCAGCAAGCGCCACGCCAAAGGCGACCCCATCTGGCTGCATGAATTCTTCTACGCCCTCATGCAGGGGTACGACGCGGTGGCGCTCAACACAGATGTGCAGATCGGCGGCACAGACCAACTCTTCAATCTGATGGCCGGGCGCAAACTGATGGAGGCCAACGGCGCTGAACCCCAGGTGGTCCTG
This sequence comes from Chloroflexota bacterium, assembly GCA_016199425.1. GTDB lineage: Bacteria > Chloroflexota > Anaerolineae > Caldilineales > Caldilineaceae > JACQGT01. The sequence continues at coordinate 2,449 of JACQGT010000061.1, read as the reverse complement.
ACCTTCCCCATTCTGGTGGGGACCGACGGCACGCTGCGGATGAGCAAATCCACTGGCAACTCCATCGGCATCCACGAAGCACCTGGCGTCATCTTTACAAAAGTGTTGAACCTGGCCGACCACACCTTCCGCAACTTTGCCGAACTGGTGACCCGCTGGAGCCAGGCGAAGATCGACGGGATGGTGGCTGAGATCGAGGCAGGGCGATTGAACCCCCAGGAGGCCAAAGCCCAATTGGCCTGGGAGATTGTCAGTATCTTTCACGGGGAGGAGGCAGCCGATCAGGCTGCCGAGGATGCCCGGAGGATGTTCGAAGGGGACATCCCCAGCGACGCGCCGGAACAGACCATCAGCGCGACCACCGGGCTGCTCGACCTGATGAACGTCGCGGGGCTGACGCGCAGCAACAGCGAGGCCCGACGGCTTGTGCAGCAGGGGGGCGTGCGGCTCAACGGGGAAACGATCGAAGATGTGGGGGCGGAGATTGCCCACACACCGGGGAAGGATCAGGTTTTGCAGGTAGGCAGACGGCGCTACTTGCGCGTTGTCTCGGTATAGCGTGTAGAAAACCAAATGCGGGCGGAGCGTAGCTCCACCCGCATTTGGTACAGAAATGGGAAGAACTGACTCGTCACGCTTCCCCCGATAGTGGCTTCCAACCACAACGTGACAACTCAGTTCTTCTTGCGCCAAAGTGTATCACACAATTTCGGGTTTGTAAAGCGGAAATTTGACGAGTTTTCGACCAATATCATCCAATATCATCCAAAAACAACACATTAGTTTGCGTAAGAATTACGAAAAATGCCAAAAACACTTTTACTTTACGATCTGAATCTTCTCAAACTTTCATCTTGCGCCCGACAGGAGCCGCGCCTATGCCGTGGATCACACAAATTTTGCCCGAACAGGCCACCGGCCTGCTCCAATCTGAGTTGGACAAGGCCATCAAACGGGCTGGTCGCGTTTGGGGGATCGTCCAGATTATGTCCCTCAATGCCCGCACGCTGAAGGCGAGCATGGAACTTTACGGCTCAATTATGCACGGGCGCTCTCCCTTGAGCCGCGCCCAACGGGAGATGCTGGCGACGGTGGTGGCTGCCGAGTTGGGCTGCGTCTACTGAACCCGCGCCCACGCCCACGACCTCCGTGCCGAGGTTGATACGCTTTTTCCAACGCCAGCCGAAGCCGATGCTTATGTGGAGAGCATCGCCGCGGATTGGCGCACCGCCTGTCTGACCGATGCCGACCGCGCCCTGTGCAGCCACGCGGTCGCACTCACCCGCCACCAGCACGACGTGACCCCCGCCGATTTGGACATTTTGCGCAGCCACGGCTTTGATGACGTTGCCATCCACGACGCCACCCAAGTCATTGCCTACTTCAACTACATCACCCGCATTGCCAATGGCCTGGGCGTGCAGCCGGAAGCCTTCGTGCGCCCCTGGGGAAGCGGCCAATGATCTCACATCTCCCGACCCACCTGGACAACTACCCACCGCTGCGCACAGAGCGGATGTTATTGGTTCCTCTCAGCCTGGACCAGATGCAGATGCAGTTGGACGATTACGCCGGGCTGGAGTCTTCACTCGGAACAAAAGTGACGGGCAACGCTCTGGAAAGGGAGCTGCGCTCCATCGTCGCCCGCAGCATCGCCTATATGCGCCAGGAGCCGGAAGACGCTATCTGGAATACCTTTTGGGCCGCCATCCTGGAGGACGAGAAGACGTTTGTAGGAGGCATCGGCTTCAAAGGTCCCACCAATGCTGAGGGTGAGGTGGAGTTGGGCTACGGCTTCGATCCATCCTACCGCAACCGGGGGCTGGCAACCGAAGCCGTGACCGCTCTGGCGGCCTGGGCATTCGCACAACCTGGGGTGCGCGCTGTGACAGCGGAGACGAATTACACAAACACAGCCTCGGCCCGGGTCCTGCAAAAAGCGGGGTTTCGGCTCTACACAGCCAACAATCACTTTTTGTATTGGCGCAAGGAAGCCTGGGAAAATCGTCCATTGCCAGGGCAAGAACGTACGGGGGACGGCTACTTTGCGCTTTACGATCTGGCGGTGGTTGTGGAGGCAATCGACGGCAACTGTACCTGTGATATGCGCGTCGGGGATTGCTTCTTTCTGCGCAACAGCAGCAGTCTGTCATTGCCGGACGGGGGGCATTTCTGTGTCTACGCTCTGCAAGCCGTGTTGCCTCTGCTGCCTGCCAAGCAGCGGCTCAATCACCCGGCGGATTGGATGGAGACCGACAGCCGGGCCGTCTGCCCGGACCCGGCCTGCAAACTGGTCATGCGTGTGGACCGCACTGCCCGCCGTGTCCTGCGCCACGACGATGTAAGTCCCATTGCGTGGGAATCGACCTGATCGCAAATTTCGTAGGGCGGATTGGGGGTACCCTTTGGGCCCCGCCCAGAGCGGACGGAATACCATTCCGTCCTACAT
>JACQGT010000546.1 GCA_016199425.1 Chloroflexota bacterium | reverse complement strand
CTGCACAACAATCTGGCCGATCTGCTGCACCAAGCGGGGGACGACGAGCAGACGATGGGCCATCTCAAGCAGGCCGTGGCCCTCTTTGTGGAGATTGGCGAGCCGGGCGCGTTGCCGACAAATGCGGAGATTTGGAAGTTGGCGGAGTGGTGATTTAGAAGAGCAGAGATGCCAGTTTTTGAGTCACCTCTGCAACTGTTTCATCGGGCAGCCTACACATATACGAGGCACTACGCGCCTGCCAATCCAGACTTTTCACCTGGTCGGCAAGTACGACTCCTGTTGCAGGCAGCCCCGATGGAATCTCTACCTCAAATGGATACCCCTTCACTTGCGTCGTGATTGGGCAGAGAATTGCCAACCCAACCCGCCCGTTGTAGGCTGCAGGTGAAAGCACAAGGGCCGGTCGATGACCCGCCTGTTCGTGTCCGGCTTGGGGATTGAAGCGAATCCAGACCGTATCTCCCCGTTCAGGGACGTAGGCCATCACCAGACCTCCTTACCGACAGCGGCCCCACTGTCGATTTCTGTATGTAGATTCTCGGCTGTGATGCCGGCCAGTAATCCATCGAGCGTAAAAGGCGGTTGGACCAGAGGTGTCACCACCAGTTTGCCTTCTATCAGAGTAAGGTCGACGGCTGTATCGTTTTCCAAGCCGACCTCCACAGCAAATGATTTGGGAATGCGCAGAGCCAGACTGTTGCCCCACTTCTGAACTTTTGTCTGCATAGTATCCTCCTAAAGAAGTGAAGAAGTTCGACTTTTGAGAAAAGTCGAACTTCTGAAAATGTATCTACATGGAAGATACACTACGTAGGGCGTCTTGTCAAGGTGAAATTCCCCTTTTTGCAGTAGACTCAGATTTTCTTCTCTGCATCCGCCTTCTATTTCTCCCGATAGGCCGCTTTGGGCTGCGCGCCAGCGCGGGCTGTCCTGATGCTGATGCGGGAGAGCACCAGAATCGCCAGGCCTGCCACGACCCATACCGCGGCCCAGCGGTACATGGCAAAGGGGCCAACCGTCTGGTAGAGGAAGCCCCCGGCAGCCGATCCCGCCGCCGACCCCAGCCCAAAATAGATGCCGGTCAACAGCCCTTGGGCCGTAGCGCCCAGACCGGGCGGGGCCAGTTTTTTGGCGTGGGCTACCCCCGCCACCCACATCGCGGAAAAAGCCAGCCCGTGCAGCAGTTGCACCACCAGCACCCAGCCCGTCGTTGTGATCACCGAATAGGCCAGCAGCCGCACCACCAGCGCCAGCAGCGCCACCGCCAGCACCCGCACGGTTCCCCAGCGGACCAGCAGCCGGTCGGCAAAAAAGAAGACCGCCACCTCGCTGACAGTGGCGAAGCTGAGGGCAAGCCCCATCATCCAGCGGCTGGCGGACAGGTCTTCCATATAGAGAAAGAGAAAACTGTGGATGACCGCCTGGCCCATCCCGCCGACAAACATCACAGCCAGAAAGATCAGCCAGCGCCGGTTGGCCGCCAGCATGCGCAGACCGGACCAGAAACTGCTCCCCAGACTGCTCTGGGCCACCGGCAGACCAAAAGTGACCAGAAGCCCGCAAAGCTGGAGCAGGGCGAAAATAGTAAAGGAGTAGCCCAGCCCGCCCCAGTCCACCAGGCGGCCTACCACCGGGCCAGCCATACCCCACCCCACCGCACCCCACAGGCGCAGACGCCCATAGCGATCCGAACGATTCCCCAGCAGTTCCAGAACTGAATTGTCTACCAGCGGGACAATTGGCGCCAGGAAAAAGGCGTAGGCCAGAGCCACAACGGCCAGCCCGCCAAAGCTGTGCATAGCCGAAAGGGCCAGGGCAAAGAGTGTCGCCCCTACCATCGCCACCCGCAGCAGAAGGCGGTGCTGTCGGGTGCTGTCGGCCAGCCCGCCCCATAGAGAGGCCGCGGCCAGCGTCATCAGCGGCTGCATCCCGGCCAGCAGCCCGATCTGCCCTTCGTCCAGCCCCTGCTGGCGGTAGAAGAGGACCAGAAACGGGGAGAGCGACGCGCCGGCCGCGAAGTAGAAGAAATAGAAGGCTTTGGCCGGCAGGACAAAATCGACGGACGGCAATCGGTTCAATGGTGCGCACTTTCGATGATGGGAAAAGAAGGAGACAGATTATACGGATGGGATAGATTTACACGGATTTAATAATCTTTGGTGTATCCGTGGGAATCCCTCCCATCCGTGTCCATCCGTGTTCTTTTTTTAGGGTAGGTCAGACTTCACGATCCGCTCTGTCTCCGCCGCTACCTTCCCGCGCAGAATGACAAAGCGCTTCTCTGCCTGAAATTGGATCGCCTGATGCCAGTCGGGTGCGTCCAACACCACCAGATTGGCCGGCGCGCCCACAGCCAGCCCGTACTCGTCCAGCCCCAGCAGCCGGGCCGGTGTGGATGTGACCATCGGCAGCACCCGCTCCACCTCGCCGTGCCAGGCAAAGCGCCCGTTGTGGGCCATAAACTGGGCCACCTCCAGCAGATCGTTGCGGCCAAAGGGGTAGAACCAATTGTCGATGTCGTCCTGGCCGCAGACCACCGGCACGCCTGCGTCCAGCAGCTCCCGCACGCGGGTGACGCCCCGGGGCCAGGGCTGGCGGTCCGGGATTTCCGTGGCGATGAGGGAGACGTGGCTGTTGCTGAGGATCGTCATCCCCGCCTCGGCCACCAGCCGGATCACCCGCGCCGCGTGTTCGTCGTCGTAGAAGGCCAGGGCCGCGCATTGGGTGGCTGCCACCCGTCCCTGCCAGCCCTGGGCCAGAGTCTGGCGGGCCACCATCTCCAACGAACGGGAGGCCGGATCGGCTGTGTCGTCGCAGACGAAATGCAGGTCCCGGTCGTATTCCGCGGCCAGGGCAAAGCAGCGCTCGGTGTGATGCTGTTGGGCCGCGCTCCCCGCTTCAATCCACGGGATGCCGCCCACCAGATCCGTGCCCATCTCCAACGCCCGGCGCATCAGTCGCTCCGTCTCTGGCCCCGCGAAACCATCCTGGGGAAAGGCCACCACTTGCACTGTCAGCCATTCGCTGTACTTCTCCCGAATCGCCAGCAGCCCCTCCACCGGGGCCAGCCCGCCGTCGCCGTCCACATCGGCAAAGAGGCGGATGGCGCACGTTCCGTGGCGGATCGCCAGTTGCATCACCTCATCCACCCGGCCAAAAACCTCCTCCGGCGTGTACAGGCGTTTGACGTGGACCGCGGCCTGGAAGGGGGGCAGGGTCTGCATACCCGCTGGCAGTTGGGCCAGCAGCCGTCGCCAGAAGGATTTGCAGGCGTGCAACTGGCCGTTGACGAAAGCGGGCAGAGTCAACCGCCCGCCTGCGTCCAGTTCGGTCGGTGCAGTCGTGGGGAGGTGAGCGTCGATGGCTGCGATGCGTCCGCCGGTGATGGCGATGTCCACTTGCGGGCCGTTGTGCAATTGAGCGTTGCGTAGAATCAGATCCATTCTCGCTCCGTCTGTGTGCGGACGATCAGCCGCCCGTTTTTGAATGTTGCCAGCCGAGGCGGCGGCGCGGTGACCGCCTCCTGTGCGTCGCATGCGTCCAACACCAGCAGGTCCGCGGGCGCGCCCTCCCGCAGCCCGTTGGCGTCCAGCCCCAGGGCGCGGGCGGCCCGGGTTGTGACCATTTCCAGGCAGGCGCGCAATTCGTCTGTGCCGGTCAGGTGGGCTGTGTGCGCGGTGACGTTGGCCGTCTGCAAGGGGTCGTAGCTGCCGAAAGGGTTGAAGAGGTCCTGCACGTTGTCCGACCCGGCGCAGACATTCACCCCCGCGGCCAGCAGTTCCTTCACCCGCGTCACGCCTCTCGGCGGCGGCTGCATCCCCCGGCCCATCAGCACCAGATTGCACGAAGGCAGGGTGACAATGTGCAGCCCGGCCGCGGCCACCCGCTCAATGACTTTGCCTGCGCTGGCGTTGTGCATAAAGGCCAGGGAGCAGCAATGGCCGGCGGTCACCAGTCCCTGCATCCCCGCCGCGATTGTCAATTCGGCCAGGGCGGAGAGGGTGCGGCTGGCCGGGTCTTCGGTCTCGTCGATGTGCAGGTCGATGGGCTTGCCGTAGCGCTCGGCCAGGGCGAAGATTACGGCCAGGCTGGCCTGGGGATCGGGCGTCAGTGCGGGCGCGCCCCCCACCAGATCCGCGCCCAGGGCCAGGGCGTCGGCCATCGCCCGATCGATGACCGGCGACGTACCGGCAAAGCCCAAAGCGACGATTTGCAGATCGATGGCGTGGCGGAACTCCTCCCGCACCTCCAGAATGGCGGCAAGGGTCTCCAAATCGGCGGGTTCTTCCGTGTCCACGTGGGAACGCATGGCCGTGACGCCGTTGGCAATGGCGGCGCGCAGTGCCCGGCGCACGGCGGACTGCACGTCGGCCCCACTGCGCTGCCGCTTCACCGCCCGCCAGATGTGGATGGCTTCCAGCAGTGTGCCGCTGCGATTGGGGAAGAAGCCGCCGCTGTTCAGGTAGGTTTTGTCCAGATGGACGTGGGGATCGACCAGACCGGGCAGGACGACCTGTCCCTCCAAATCCCAGCGTTGGGCCGCGGGGCCGGGGATGACTGGGCCGATCCGGGCAATGCGGCCGTCAGCGATGGCAATGTCCACCGGTTCGGCTCGATCCACCAGCCGGGCATTCGTCAACAGCCATTCCACAGGCAATACCTCACACCCAAAAGAAATAGACCGCGGAGACGCGGAGAGATTTGGACAGAAATACACCGCGGAGGCGCGGAGAGCGCGGAGGAAACGCAGAGAGATTTGGACGCGGATTTGCAGAGTTTTCAGGAGTGAGTCTGCGCAAATCTGCGTCCCTTTTCCTCTCCCCACTCCGCGTCCTCCGCGCCTCCGCGGTGAAAATTCCCACGCCTCCCCTCTCTCCTCTTTCCTTCCTCCGCGTCCACCGCGTCTCCGTGGTGAAAAATCTTCTACAGGGCGGGTTCAAAGGTGCTGATGACCCGGATCAGATCGGCCAGACGCTGCCCGCCCGCGGCGATGAGAGCGTCACCCTTCTCCGCCGTGCCCAGTGTGGCATCGCCGAAGATGCCGCTCTCGCTCCAATCCCGGCTGAGCCAGGCGGACGACGCTGGGCCGAAGAAAAAGAGGGACGAACCCCCACCCCGGCCCTCCCCCGTTTCAGGGGAGGGAGCAGGGACCGGGTAGTCGGCGTAGTGGCGCACGGCTCGCTCCATCTGCACCAGTTCCGGCGCAATCGTGAGCAGCAGGGACGTTTCCAGTTCTCCCCCGTGGAAGCCGAAGCGCCTCTCTTCGTCGGAGATGGAAAAGGGCGGCTGCATAAAGAGCGCGGGTTGCAGCGAGAAGCAGAGCAGACCGGTAGCTACCCGAATCTCCCGCGCCGTCATCTCCAGCAGGGCCGCATTGCCCCCGTGTCCGTTGAGAAAGGCCAGGCGGCGGAAGCCCGCGTCGGCCAGGCTGCGGGCGATGTCGTGGAGCACCGCCATCAGCGTCTGGGCAGAGAGGCTGACGGTGCCGGGAAAGCCTGTATGTTCGTTGCTCTTGCCGTAGGGAAGGGTGGGCAGCGCCCAGGCCGCCACGTCGTCGGGCAGGGCGGCCAGCGCGGCTTCTAGCATCCGATTGACAATCAGCGCGTCGGTGAGCAGGGGCAGGTGGTGGCCGTGCTGCTCCACTGCGCCGATGGGCAGGATGACGACGCCTTCTGTCTTGTCCAGGGCGGCCACTTCGCTCCACGTGTGGTGGGCCAGTTGACGGTTGACGCTCATTTTTGACTCCACTGCAAAAAGCCCAAGAACAGACCGCGGAGGCGCGGGGAGCGCGGAGGAACGCGGAGATTTTCTCCTAAACTCCTCCGCGTTTCCTCCGCGAACTCCGCGTCTCCGCGGTGAGATTCCTCTTTTTTCACTGGACTCATTTTTCCTCCAACGAGCGCAGATGGCCCGGATTGAGCAGGCCGTGGGGGTCCCAGCGGCGGCGGGCGTCCAGAATCGGCTGGCCGTTCCAGCGCACATCCTCGTCCAGAAAGTGGGTGTGGGGGTTGGCCATCCAAATGCCGATGGACTCACAGAAGTCCATCAATTCCTGCAAATGCTGCGGCGAACGGAAACGCACGAGACTCAGCCCTTGCGGGTACATTTTCCCCCGAAACTTCATAAATTCGATGTGCTCCAGAATGTCGTCGCCGTAGCGTTCTTTGCGCAGACGCAACTGTTCGTGTACCCGCTGCGGGTCGAACTGGTCCTGCAGGTACGTGAGTTGGGGGTCGCTCTTCAGCGCCCAGAGGGTCGTGTGGTTCCAGGAGAAGTCGGAAAGCTGCCAGTCGCTGCGCAGATAGGCGCTGGGGGGGCTACGCCAGGTGATCTGCCCGCCGAAGGGTGCGGCCCGAGCCGCCACCTCGGCCTCGTCCAGCGTCAGGTGGAGCAGGGCAAGCGCTTTGCCGTCCGGACAGGCGTTGTCCCGCACCAGTTGGCGAAAATAGCTGGGGATGGGCCACTCCAGAAGCGTGACCAACCGCTTGGGCAGGTCGTCGTCATAGGCCAGGGATTCGCCGAAACGCAGGCCGCTCTCGAAGCTGTCAAAAGCGACGACGTACTGCTGCCAGGGCTGGGCCGGGGCCAGGGCCAGGGTGAGATCGGCGATAATGCAGGTCAGCCCGCAGTTGTGGATCACCCCCTGCATCTCCTGCGGGTCGCTGATGGTGAGCAGCCGGGGCCGCTCTTCAACGGTGACGACGATCACGCCCAGGACATTACCGGGGTCCCAGAGCGTGCCCCACGTGACCGAACCGATGCCGCCCGATCCGCCGGCCAGAAAGCCCCCGGCCGTGGCAGTGAGCAGTGTGCTGGGGAAGAAGCGCAGTTCCGCGCCGATGGCCCGAGCTTCGTTTTCGATGGTTTTGAGGATGACCCCTGCCTCGACGCGTGCGGCCGCGGGCGTCAACTCGACGATGCGGGTCAGGTGGCGGGTGCTGAGGATCAGCCCGCCCCGCATGGGGATACCCTGGCCGTAGTTGCCTGTGGCCGCGCCCTGGGGCGTGATGGGAACCCGCTCTGCGGCGGCTGCGGCCACCACTGCCACCAACTGTTCGACGCTCTGCGGGCGCACAATCAGCTCCGCAGCTTTGTCGTCCAGCAGGGGTTTCAGCACCGGCGAAAACCAGTAGTAGTCCCGGGAGTCGTGCTGCAAGCGAGCGGGCGCGGTGACGAGTTGCTCCGGGCCGACGATAGAACGCAAACGGTCAACAAATACAGGCGATAGGGTCATTGAAGGCTCGAATTTGTAGAGGAAACGTGAAGACGTGAAACGTGAGAAGGTCTAGTGATTTCACGCCTCACGTCTTACATCTCACGGGCCAAATGTCACACAGTTCCATTCCGCCCCGGGTAGCGGCAGCGGGTGCGCATGAAGAGATAGTCCCCGGCTTTGTGCAAGCTCACCGGTTTGGAGTAGGGCGCGTTGTCAGGGGTCCAGGCCACGCCTTCGGTGTAGCTGGGGCGGAAGCGTTCCGGGCTGCGCCCGACAAACGTGGGGCAGAAGGTGACAAACTCCTCGTCCACCAGCCCCGCATCCAGCAGATTGGCAAAGACCCGCGCCCCGCCCTCGCAGAGCAGATGGTACACCCCAAAGTCGCTGTAGAGCAGGCGGGCCAGCCGGTGCAGGTCCACAGACCCCTCGCCCAGCGTCAGCACATCCACCGCTGCGCTGCATTGGCCGGCCAGATTGACCGCGGCGGCGTGGGCTGCGCCCCGTTCCGTCGTTGCCAGGATAATGCGCAGCTCCGGGTTCTGAAAGCGCTTCTCCCGGAAATCCAGCTCGCCGGTGAGGGAGAGGATGACCAGTTTGGGCACGGGGCTGTACCCCTCGGCCTGGCGCAGGTCGGCAAAGGCCGCTGCCTCGGGCGGATAGATGAACTCCGGCGTCCAGATGTGGCCCAGTTCCAGGCGCACTGTATTATCCCCCACCAGAATGGCGTGGGCGCGCACCCGCAGCAACCCCATCAGCCAGCGGTCGTGGGGATCGGCTTTGGTCACGTGGCTGGCATCCAGGGCGTCCGGTTCGTTGAAGGAGATACGGCCGTCCCGGCTGGGCGCAAAGTTGGTGAAAATGTAGGGCCGGTCGGCGTGGGACT
>JACQGT010000521.1 GCA_016199425.1 Chloroflexota bacterium | reverse complement strand
TAAGATAGCCCGGCGGTATCTGGGATGATGGGATGATGGGATGATGCCACGCGAGACCGCATCATCCCATCATCCCATCATCTCCCCTCCTAAAAGTACGTCGAAAGAATCCGGTACAACTCTTCGATGTCCGTCTCATCGGCCCGGCGGAACTGGCCGCCGCCGATACGCGCCAGTTCCTGCAGCAGCCCGTCGTCGGCGTCGCTGCCAAAGGCGATGGTGAAGACGACCACCGGTGTGTGCGCGTTCTGAAAGGCCCCACGCAGATCGTTCATATCCCGATAGCTGTCGTTCTCCTGGCCGTCGGTCATCACCACAAGGGCGTTGATGGCATCGGCGTCGGCCACCGTCTGCAAATCCTCCTGGGCCTGCCACACCGCATCCAGCAGCGCGGTGTAGCCATCCGCCTCCATCCCCGCGATAATCTCCACTAGCCGGGCGCGGCCCCCCGCGTTGAGGGATTGCAGCGGCTCGAAGCGCTTGACGCCAGAGCCGAACTCCACCAGACCCACTCTGTCCCGGTCGCCCTGAATCTGGGCCACAAAGGATTGGAGGGCAACCCGTGTGCGGTCGATCTTCTCCCCAGCCATCGAACCGCTGGTATCCACCACCAGATAGACGTTCGTGGGCCGTTTGGTATACCACCAGACATTCTGCACCACCTCCACCACCGCGGCCGAGGGGATTTGCAGGGTCGTCTTGGGCTGGCTGGCGTCCACGGCGCGCTGCCCTGAGCCTGTCGAAGGGTCTGTTCCCGCAAAGGGGCTGCCCGGCCCACTCAAATCGATCCCCACATCGGCTGGCCGGTAGCCCGCGGCCAGGAAGGCCTGCTGGCTCTCACTGTTCAGCAGGAAATCGGCAAAGGCGCGGAAGGTGCGCCGCTGGTTGTCGGTGACGGCTGTCTCACCCGGCGCGCCCAATTCGAGCAGCGCCAGGGGGTGATCCGTCCACAGAGTCCCTTCCTTCGGGTAGAGGGCGATGAGTCGTTCGTTGGCGTTGTGGCGCTGATTCCAGGCGATGACCGTCTGTTCCTGAGCCACAAAGGCGTCGAGAAAACTGCGCCCCTCCTGCTCCAGCCGCTGCACAATCACATCCTCGCCCTCGCCATAGAAGCGCACCGTCGCTTCCGCATCCCGCACGTAGTCCAGCACAGATTGCTGGCTGGCAATCTCTGCGGTCAGCCCCCGGGTCAGCCCAGCCCCGGCGTAAAATTCGGCCAGCGTCGCCAACAGGCCGGCCGCGTGCTGGGTGTTGGGGTGGTTCCATTTGAAGTTGGGGTCGCTGGTCGCTTTCTGTTGAATCTCCGCCCAGCCCACCGGATTGTCGGGCCAGCCCAGGTTTTGGGCTGTATCTTCCCAGGCCGCCAACACAATCGGGCTGATGGCGAAGCGCGTCGGGTCGCCCACCCGCCGGGGCGCGATGCCGCCGCTCTCCGCGGGGTGGTCCGCGGCCCAGCGCTGGTCGATCTGATTCAGCCAGAGCGAGCTGTCCGGGGCTACGGCCTGAAAGGGCGGTTGGTTCAGGCTCTCCGCCACCATCTTTTCCGGGGCGAGTTCGGTCAGAACCACCCGCATCGTCTGGCTGTCCCGCGTGCGCTGCCCCTGGCTATTGAAGGCGTCCACCCGTTCGGCCAGTGTGGGGGCCATCACCGGGGAAACCGCAATTGTCAACTCCGCGCTGTCTGCCGCCCAGGTGAAGATGGCCGCGTTTTCGGTAACCGGTTCGCGTTGGAAAACCGCGTCCAGCACCCGCCGCCCGACCAGCACAGTCGTCACCGCGCAGCCGCCAAAAATGAGGGCAAAGACCAGCCCGACAATCAGATAAGAGCGGCGCTGGCTGGAGCGCTGTCGGTTACGTCTTCGTTCGGGAGATCGGCTCATTTGGCTTCCTCCCCTACTTTTTCACATTGAGTTCATACCAGCGCAACAACGCCAGCAGCACGTCCCGGTTGGGGCTGCGCATAGCCGTTGTGCGGGGGACCACCTGCTGCACGCCCTGATCCGCCCACTTGACGAAGAGGCTGTCGTCGCTGGCGGTCACGGCCACGTCCGGGTTGGCCGGGCGCAGGCCAGAGGCCAGGGCCGCGGCCTGCTCCCCTTCGCTGAGCAGATAGCGCTGGAATTCCAGGGCCGCGTTCTTTTCTAGGGCGCTGGTCTCCGGCCCCACCCAAACGGTAAAGGGAAAGTCGAACCAGGTGACAAACTGCGGGTAGCGGATCACCAGCGGGTCTTCCCAGCGGGTGAGGACGCCCTGCATATTTTGCAGCAGGTCGCTCTCCAGCAGTTGGCCGCCGTCGCCCACGCTGTAGCCAAAGAGGGCGAAATCCTCGGCGGTGTAGGCGCTGCCGCCGCTGATGTTCGTCACCGCGCCCATCAGTTCGCCCAGCCACTTCTGAAATTCCGGGTTGGTCACGTCCTCAACGCTGATGTCCGTGCGCCCGTAATACTCGCCGGCCGCGGCGATCATTGCGGCCAGACCGCCCACATTCTTGCTGGGGTCCGGCACGGCCAGCTTGAAGAAACCCCAGGCCGGGTCGCCGCCCAGTTGGGGCCAGCCACCAGCCGCGGTCGCTGCTTTGTGGATTGTCTCCCAACTCACTTCGCCCAGCGACTTTTGCAGGACATCGGCCCGGCTGGCGTAGATGCCCCAGGTAAAGAGGCTAATGGCGATGGGCCGCGCCCGGTATTGGCCGTCGGTCAGAAAGACATCCCGCCCCAGCCGCTCTTTGTAGGAGGCGTTGGCCAGCTCCACCAGATAGCGGCTGTCGGGAATCCAGGCCGTAGGGAAGTTCGCCAGCCCGGCCCGCTCGTTCTCGCTGATCTGATCCGGGGTTCTGCCCGCGGGCAACGCGCCGAAGTCGTTGCGATCCCACTTGCCCAGCGCGGTCAGCCCATCCATCGCGATCACTTCGACCTGGACTTGCGCGCCCTCCACCTGTTTGTTGCTGGCGTTGAAACGCTCCGCCGCGGCGCGCACCCACGGCTCCACCGGCAGGGCGACGATCACCCGCACGGTCACACTCTGCGGGCGCTCGACGGTCAGCCCGGCGTCAAGCGGCGTGCCCGTGGCCGCCCGCCAGATGAGGGAGCCGGCGACAATCAGCAGGGCGACGGCGATAATTGAAATGAAAATAAGACGGGTTCGGTTCATCGGGAAGTCTAACTTTCCAATGGATTGAAGACTTGAAAACCGCGTTTGCGGGCGATCTCTGCCAGTCGGCTATCGGCGACGACGAAGACCCAATCATCTTCGGCGAGCAATACAAATGTCGCCAGATGGAGCGCATCCAGCGTCCGCAGGCCGTGTTCCTCTCCAAATTCTTTCAGCAGGCCGACTGCTTCTTGGGTGACGAGCGTTCCAAGCGGTTCAACAGAATACGAGGCCCACTCGGCCTCAAATTCTTCCAGAATAGCCACCAGACCTCTATGCCCTATACTTTTTTCACGGCGACGACGGTAAAGTGTGGTATAGAATTCTAATCGGGCCAATTCCGAGACGTGTGGCGACGTGCCCGCATCCAGCAGTAGCTGTTGCAGGCGCTCCGTGCCAATTTCACGATGAAACAATTTTACAAGCGCGGATGAGTCAAAGAAAAGATTCATATCCGGTCTTCGCGCATGGCAATAATGTCGTCGGAGAGATTTCCTTCAACTTCCGCCAGGATTTCTTGTGCTCGTTTGTAGTGTTTCAAACGCTCTGGACTACTTTGCGTTGTTTCATCTCTCCGGGTTTGTTGACCACTCAATTGATAGACTTTTGCCAGGTCATAAATACGCAGCAGCGCTACATTGTCTAACTCATCGAGTACTTCATCCAGCCGTGTACGGATCAGCATTGCCATTCTCCTATTCTCTCAATTTTTTGCTGGTTTTCTACGATTCCGGGAATCGGCCACGAGTTTTCTCGAATGTCTCTGGTCGTCTGGCCGATTCCCGGAATCAGATTCAGTCGCTCTCCACAGTCAGGGGCGGAAAGCGCCCGGACGCTACGCCCAACGCTTCCAGCGTCGCCGTAAAACTCTCGCCCAATTCTAGCCGGGTGTAGAGAGGGCGGGCCTGCCCCGGCAGGTAGAGAAAGACGTCCTGCTCGCCCTGCAACAGAATCCGTTCGACTCCACCGCTTTCAATACGCCCGGCCGCATCTTCCAGGCTGATGACTTCGTTTGCCTGGGGCAATGTGGTTCTGGCGCTCTGCACAATCCACACAAAAGTCGTCACAAGGAGGGCGAGGATAACCACAAAAATAATGACAAAAATTCGGCTCTTCCAGGGGGAAGCTATCTGCTCTGCGCTTTGCATAGACTGTCCACACGATTGATGTACAAAAAAGGAGACGGATGTACACGGATTGTCAGGATTTGCACGGATAGAAGAAAAGTAGACGGGCTGATTCTGCTCCCCGCCGGTCACCGGACCGGCGGGGAGCAGAATGAATAGCGAATGGTGAATAGTGAATGGCGAATGGCGAATGCCAAATGGCTGCCACTCGCCCCCCGCTACTCCGTCAAGCCCAGCTTCTTGCGCCGTTCGGCCAGAGCGCCGTCGATGACGCTGCTTTCCAGCACCCGGTCCATCTCCTCGTCCAGGCGGGCGGCGCGCATTTCGCTGGCCACGCTGGCCTTGTCCAGCCGCTTGTGGATGCTCTCGGCGATGCGGCTGATGTCGCTGTCGCCCACGCCCATCAGATCGTCAAGGCTCTTCATCGCCTTGACGGTCGTCTCTTTGCTCTTGGCCAGTTCGAGCAGGGCCACCAACTCTTCCCGTTCCTGCTTCATCGTTTGCAGGCGGGCTTCCAGCTTCACTTTGGCGCTGAGCAGATTCTGATACTCGGACTCCTGGCGGACGACCTGCTCCCGGTAGGTCTCGATCAGCCGCTGGGTGCTGTTGAGTTTGGCCTGGGCCGCGGAGGCATAGGCGTTGTTGCCCTCCACCAGAAAGGCGTCGATAGCCTGATCCGTTTCGTCGGCCTTCTGCTCGTACTCAGTCACTTTGCGCTTGATGGTGCGCACTTCGCCGCCCACCGTCGCCGCGGCATCTTCCAGGTCGGCCAGGTTGTTCTCCACCTGGCGGATGTACTGGTCGATCACTGCCGGGCTGTTGCTCTGCAATGCCTGGTCTACCAGTGCGTGCAGATTGGCGGAAATCAGAGTGGATACTTTTTCAAGTAGACTAGCCATAGGGTTTGTTTCCTCCTGGGTTGAAACGAAAAACAATGCTGTCGGTCACACACAGTATACTACGAAAGAGTACTCAGGAAGTTTCGGGAGACTGGGGATTGGCGATTGGCGATTCCCAGTCCCCGACCCCCAGTCCCCGATCCCCAATCCCCAGCC
>JACQGT010000536.1 GCA_016199425.1 Chloroflexota bacterium | reverse complement strand
CCCTGAAAAAAGGACACGGATTTACACGGATTGTCAGGATTTGCACGGATTCAATCTGCGAAAATCTGCCGAGTGCCTCCTGGGCGCTGCGTTCCCATTTTCGTTGCTATCAGTGCCCTCAGGCATATCGCCTGTTCAGTTATATTCCCAGTGAGACGATCTAACGCAAAGAGCGAGGAGCGATCAGGTGAACAACGTGGTGATGCAGAGCAGGAAGAAGGGTGCCAGGCTCAATGCGAGTCTCTTCGCAGATAGAGGGAGAGCCGGCACTCGATGCGGGTCTAGCAGATGGTCAAGACGGCTTGTCTGCGCGCTAAACGAAGCAACTGTCGTCGGCAGATTCATGGGCAACCGGGAATCTGCGGGAGCAAACAGCTTGCACAGAGCAGCAGCCAGCGCCGGGCGGCCACTGTGAGCAACTGCCGTTTCATCGGCCTCGATTTCTATAAGCGCCTGAAAGGAGCGATGAAGATCGTGGATGGCCGGAAGCGGATATAGCATCACCCGCGCCAGCATCACGACGAGCAAACGGAGTGGATCCCAATGGCGCTGATGGTGATGCTCGTGGGCCAGGATAGCCATCAGTTCCTGGTTGGATACGAGGTCCAGTAGCCCGGTGCTCACAACGATCCGCGGTCGTAGCAGGCCGATACAGAACGAGAAGAGGGCCGGTTGATCGGCGCAGATGACCTGCTCCAAAGGCATCCCCAGTCGCTGGCAGACTTGCTGAAGCAATGGAGGGTGCGGCACAGCTTTGAAACGGCATTGATGCCAAAGACACTGGGTGCGCCAGAGGCTATA
Organism: Chloroflexota bacterium; assembly: GCA_016199425.1. Taxonomy (GTDB): domain Bacteria; phylum Chloroflexota; class Anaerolineae; order Caldilineales; family Caldilineaceae; genus JACQGT01. Next base: position 1,882 of record JACQGT010000536.1, on the reverse strand, counting down.
CCCCAAAGCAAGCAGGCCAGCCACCGCACCGCCTGCGATTACAACGAGTACCAGCGCTTGCAGCCAGTGAGGACCACAACCGGGGCAGTATCCTGCCAGCATTGAGAGGCAACCAAAGACCAGGGAGAACAGACCAATGACAGCGCCAAAGATATATTCAGTTCGCATCGGGCTCTCTTGCCTCTTGTGCCAGTTGCGCCAGCCGTTCTAGCTGGCGTCTATCAATCTGTTCAACCTGCTGCACAAACTGCGTAACCGCCAGGGGACCAAAATCCTCGAGCAGAGAGCGGATCGTCTGGCCCGCCGCCTCTGCAGCCAACTCTTGTGGTGTAAAGGCGGCTTCGTACTCGTAGGCGCGCCCCACTCGATGCTGGCGAAGAATGCCTTTATCCGCCAGTCGAGACATCACTGTCATCACGGTAGTATAGGCCAATGGGCGCCGCTGGTTGAGAATATCGGCTACATCCCGAACGGTGACCCGCTGGTGTTCCCATATCACCTGCATCACCGCATACTCCAGATCACCCAACAGCTTTTGAACCACATCGGTGGATTTGCCAGTCATAGGGGTTTTCAATTTGCTAGAGAGAATGTCATTGCTACTATGCAAGTGTAGTAATTTCCCGATGTATTGTCAAATGGAGGGGGCATTGGGAAAAATAGCTGATGCGAAAGTATGCCCTGGGGCTGGCGCTGGCCTGACTGGTTCTGTTTCTGTTGCTCGCTCGTCTGCAAAAGAGGGGACGGATCGCCCTCCTATGCCAACACCTGCGCCAGATAGCGGTGACGACCGTCGTCGCCGGCCGCGGCTACGGCATCCGGCAATCTGTCCGGCTGCACCGTTGCGGGGTTGTAGAAGACCTGGGCCAGCCCCCGCTCCAACGTGACCCGCACATCCAGCACGCCGTCGGTCTGCAACAGACTGTTGCGCACGCGCAGCGCGCAGTTGGGGCAGCCCATCCCCCACACCACCAGAAAAACGCAGGCGGCCGCGTCCATTTGCTCCGGTCGCACAGGTTTCTGGATGGCCTCCACATGACAACTGGTATGGGGCGTGTGCTTGTTCAGAAGTAAATTCATCGCTTTCCCTCTCTTCCACTGGCAAACGACAACGAACTTGACCCGATGATAGCGGAAGACGCGCTGCGCTGGAAGGGCAGAGAGGCGGGAGGGGAGTAGGCGAAATGGCCCGGCAGCGGAGTCAGTCGTCGGGGAAAAAGAGAGGCGCTTCGTCGGCGATGGGTGGGGCTGACGGGGTGGCCAGGCAGACAGTGACGGCGGTGCCCCGGCCCGCTTCACTCTCCACCCGCAGCCAGCCGCCGTGGAGTTCGGCCCGTTCGCGCATGCCCAATAGACCGTAATGGCCCGCCTCGGCCAGGTGAAAGGGGTGGCTCGGCGTGTGGAAGCCGATGCCGTCGTCTTCCACACGCAGGATGATTCCCGCGGGGCCGAAGATCAGTTCCACGTGTACCCAGGAGGCCTGGGCGTGGCTTGCCACATTGCGCAGGGCCTCTTGCGCAATACGGAAACCGCTGATCTCCAGCGCCGGGTCCAGTCGCCGCTGGGCTTCACCGCTGCATTCGAAGTCGCCAATCAGCCCGCTGCGCTCGCACACCTGGCGCATGAGCATCTCCAAAGCCGGCACAAAGCCCAGGTCTTCCAAATAGAGCGGGCGCAGATCGTGGATCTGGCGGCGCAAATCGGCAATTGTGCGGCTAATGAGCGGGCGCAGTTCAGCCAGACGATTGACTGCGTCCACCGGGTCGCTCGCCACCCGTCGCTCGATCAGCTCGGCCTGTTGGTTGAGGGCGATGAGCGCCTGCACAGTGTCATCGTGGAGTTCTCGGGCCACGCGCTTGCGCTCCTCCTCCTGGGCCAGGAT